>NZ_JAMYSE010000076.1:0-30542 GCF_040321795.1 Mesorhizobium sp. M0244
GCAGAACCTGCGCAATGCGCTCCGCGGACTTGGGCGCCGGTGCGGCGGCAGGTACGGTATCGCCTGCCGGGTTGGTGCCAGACGCGTTGGTGTCAGACGCCCGGGTGCCGGGCGCGTCGATACTATCAGCGGCATCAGCGGCATCGGGGTCATTGGGCGAAAGATCGACGACGCGGCTCTCCGGCTCGTTGGCCTTCAGATCCACAGGCTCTTCGGTGTTGGTGACCAGCTTCTGCTGAACGGGCTCGGCGGGCTTGGTGCCCTTGACTACAGCGTCATAGACCTTGTTGTCCTGGTTCGGCACGACGGTGCCGCCTGGATTTTCCGGTTTGACCTTGATCGGCGTATTATCGGCCTTGACGATAACCGGCGCGTCGCTGCCGCCCTTGCCGCCGAAGGTCAGTGCAAAAGCGCCAAGGCCGCCGGCGATCGCCACCGCGCCAACTACCGCTCCTATCAGCAGCCCGCGCCTGCGCGGCTGCTTTTCGGCCTCCCGCTCGGCGAGACCCGGAACCGACATCGCCTCGTCCAGCTCGGGATCGTAGTCGAGCTCGTCAAAGGTGAAGTCGTTGGCTTGCGAAACCGGCTGGCCACCGGGCAATGTGCCCAGATCGAAATCGTCCGCTGCATCGGCATAGGAAGCGGCTGCCGCGCTGACAGGAGCTTCCACAGGCTTGGCGCCATAGGCGCGCGTCTCGCCAGGATCTTGCTTATAGCCAGACCCGAAGCCGGCATCGTATTCATCATCATAGCCAGCACTGCGCACCGGGGCAGGCGCTATGTCCGTGGCATTCATTTCGGTGAGAAGGCTGGCAAAGTCGGCGTCAAGATCGTCGTAGGCGGGCGCCATTGGCTCGTCATCGTCGAAGTTGAGCTCCGGAATGTCGAGATCGTCCGCCAGCGCCACGACGCGCTCGGGCACGTCGACCGTCTCGACATCGGGCATCTCGTCATAGGCGGAAGGCTGTTGATGCGAGGTTGGTGCAGCTTCTGTGTAGGCCGGCCGATCTTCATAGGATGGCCCATCTTCATAGGACGGCCCATCTTCATAGGACGGCCCATCTTCATAGAACGGCTTGTCTTCACGGGATGCCCGGCCTTCATAGGACGGCCTCTCTTCGACCGGCGCGGCCCGATAGGACGGCGTTGCAGCTGGCTGCTGCGGTGCCGGACGCGCCGAAGCCACCGGCTGGTTTGCAAAAGCGGGCTGAGGCTGTGCGACCGGCGTCACGCGGCTCCACGAGCGGGCCGGCTCGGCCGGTGTGGCGCGTGCCGTCAGCCAGTTCAGCGCATCTAGCGGATCTTCTTCGGAAGCAGCTGCCGCACTCTTGTCGGCCGAGTCATGATCCAGGCCGATATTCCTGGCGAAGTCGGCATCGAGCGCATCGTTGTCTAAATCATCCGTAGGTCCGGCGGCGGCGTCAACACCGAAATCCTCGCCTTCAAGCTCATCGAGGAGAACAGCACCAAGATCGGCGTCATCGGCGGCACTGGACTGCTGCGGCTCAGCGGGCTTGTGCTCATCGAGTTCCCAATCCAGCTCGCCGACAGGATGCACCGGTTCGTTGGTGACTTCTTCAGCCGCCGCGATTGGCTGTTCAGCAGCCACTGCTGGCTGCTGAATTGCAGGCGCCATGGGCTGCTGAGCAGCTGTCACAGGCTTCTGGGTCATCGGAGGTTCGTTGGCCGCTTGTGCCGGCCGTGTGCTCATCGCACCCAGCAGCGCGTTCAGCTCGTCTTCCAGACTGCGTTCCTCAGCAACTGGGGCCGTCGGGACGACAGCGGCGGCCGGCGCCACTGGTTCGGCCGCAACGACCTGCGCCACGGACTCTTCGACGTCCTCGGCAAGCGCATCGTCGAAGCTCAGATCGAAATCGTCGTCGAACGCCGCTTCAGCGGCCGTGCCGGAAAGCTCAACGGCCTCTGGTTCTTCGATCGACAGCTCTTCGATAAATTCTGGTTCTTCGATTTCGGCAGGCTCGTTCGGGCGAACGTCGAAGTCCATGTCGACATCGGCCACGGCATCATCGACATGGCCGGCAAAATTCTCATCGTCCGAAACCGCCTCAACCGGCGATGCGACGTTTGCCGCCGGCTCATGCTCGTCGAACATCAACTCGTCTTCGAGCGAGCTTGCAACGGCATCGTCGAACTCGTCATTGAACGCAGGCTCGGCGGCTTGCGCTGCGGTTTCAACGGCGACGGCCTGCTCCATCGGCTCATGCTCTTCGAGCATCAGCTCGTCTTCGAGCGAGCTTGCCACGGCGTTGTCGAACTCATTGTCGAAGGCGGGCTCGTCGACCCGCGCGTACGCCTCGGCTGCGGCCCTGGGTTCGGCATCGCTCGTCGCCCCGATCTTGCCCGTCACATCGTCGTCGAGCCGAAAATCCTGGTCGAGAGAGGCGGCAAGTTCGTCGCCCGTCGACAAGTCGTCCTCGAACGGCGACACGTCTTCGAGCGAGCCGGCGACGGCATTATCGAACTCGTCGTCGAACTCCGGCTCGACAGCGGGAGCGAACGCCCCGGTGCGGGCGGAGGCAATTTCCTCGGCAGCAACAGGAGCGGCCGCAACAGGAGCAGCATTGTCCGCCGCACTGTCCTCGAACGCGAAATCCTGCTCGAATGAGGCGGCACGCGCGTCATCCATCTCGTCGGCGGCCGTTTCGGGTGCCGGTTCGCGAAGCTCGGCAGGCGCAGCATTGTCATTGGCGTCGGTGCCGAACTCGCCCATCAACTCCTTCTCGAGATCGATGTCGAAATCGCCCTCACCCGCCGACGGCTCGGCGGCAGCGGTTTTCGACTGGGCCGGGGTTTGCGGTTTGACCGGCTGGCGCGGGTCGAACCCCATGATCCTGGTCAGTTCCGCGAACGGATCATCGTTGGCGATGTCGTTGTGGTCGGCTGCTCTCAGCTGGGTTCTGTCTGCCATTATTGTTCCCGAACTCGCACTCATTCGGACGCCATGGACGTCGCGTAGGGTTGGCCCTTACCAGCGCAATGTGGGCAAAAGGTGACAGGTTTTTTAGTCAAACCTAACGCATTTCGGTGGGCGCATTGGCTCCGATCAGCGTCAGGCCGGACGTCAAAACGTCCGAAACAGCCTGCACCAGCCCTAGTCTGGCATGCGTCAATTGTCGGTCGTTAACCTTAACAAAACGTAAGTCGGGATTATCGGTGCCCCGGTTCCAGTGTCCGTGGAAGCTGGAAGCTAGTTCGTAGAGGTAAAATGCCAGCCGGTGGGGCTCGAGCGCGAGCGCCGCGGCTTCGATCAGTCGCGGATATTCGGCAAGCTTTCTGATCAGGCCGATCTCTCCCTCGTCGGTCAGCAAAGCCACTTCGGCGGCCAGCTGGTTGCGGTCGAAATTGGCCTCGCCCAACTGCTCGCTCGCCTGCCGGAACACCGAATGGCAGCGTGCCGAGGCATACTGCACGTAAAACACCGGATTGTCCTTCGACTGCTCGGTCACCTTGGCGAAGTCGAAGTCGAGCGGCGCGTCGTTCTTGCGGTAGAGCATCATGAAGCGGATCGGGTCGCGGCCGACCTCCTCGACCACTTCGCGCAAGGTCACGAACTCGCCCGACCGCTTCGACATGCGCACCGGCTCGCCGGCGCGAAAAAGCCTCACCAGCTGGCAAAGCAGCACGGTAAGCTTGACCTCGTCGCCGGCAATTGCCCGGGCAAGCGCCTCCAGCCGCTTCACGTAGCCGCCATGATCGGCGCCAAGCACATAGATCAGTTCGACAAAGCCGCGATCGACTTTGTCCTTGAGGTAAGCGACGTCGGCGGCGAAATAGGTGAAGGTGCCGTCCGACTTGACCAGCGCCCGGTCCATGTCGTCGCCGACCGCGGTCGAGCGGAACAGCGTCTGCTCGCGGTCCTCCCAGTCGTCCGGCTTCTCGCCCTTGGGCGGCGGCAGCTTCCCCTTGTAGATGTGGCCCTTCAGCGTCAGGTCGCTGATCGCCGAGCGTATCTTGCGGGCGTTGTTCGCATGCAGCGTACGCTCGGAGAAGAAGACGTCGTGATGCACGTTGAGCAGCGCCAGATCCTCGCGGATCATCGCCATCATCGCATCGATCGTCCTGTCCTTGACGATGGCAAGCGCCTCCTCGTCCGGCATCTGCAGCAGGGCACGGCCGAATTCGCCGGCCAGCGCCTGGCCGACCGGGACGAGATAGTCGCCTGGATAAAGCCCGGCCGGAATGTCGCCGATTTCCTCGCCGAGCGCCTCGCGGTAGCGCAGCATGACTGAGCGGCCGAGCACGTCGATCTGCGAACCGGCATCGTTGATGACATATTCCTTGGTGACGTCGTAACCGGCGAAGGCCATCAGATTGGCGAGCGCGTCACCGACCACAGCACCCCGGCAATGGCCGACATGCATCGGCCCGGTCGGGTTGGCCGAGACATATTCGACATTGGTTTTCTTGCCGCTGCCGACCGTCGAGCGGCCGTAATTGCGGCCTTCGCCGAGCAGCGCCGTCAAATGCGCCTGCCAGAAGTCGCCCTTGAGCCTGAGATTGACGAAGCCCGGGCCGGCGATCTCGGCGGCCGCGATATCCTTGTCGGCGCGCAGCGCCTCGGCCAGCCTTTCGGCCAGCGCGCGCGGATTCTGGCCGGTCGGCTTGGCCAACACCATCGCAGCGTTGGTCGCCAGGTCGCCATGGCTGGCATCGCGCGGCGGCTCGACGGCGATGCGCGACAGGTCCGGCGGCACGCCATTCTTGTCTTTCAAATCAAGCGCTTCGACGGCCTTTATGATTCGCGCGTTGAAATCGGCGAAGATGTTCATTGCTATGGCTCTGACGGTTTTGCAGGGATCCGGCTCGTTGGCCGGCAAAATCGAGCCCGCCCTAGCTCAAATCCGGCGTATGGTCAAACAAACGCCTGTGCTCCTTGAGCGCATAAGTGTCCGTCATGCCGGCCAGGAAATCGGCGACGCTGCGTGCCTTGACGCGGTCCTCCGCCCGGTCGAGCCCTTCGCGCCAGCCATCCGGCATGGCGCGCGGATCGGCGAAATAGGCGTCGAACAGGTCCCTGACGATCTGGTCGGCCTCGGTGCGCACCCGCATGACCTCGGCATGCCGGTAGAGATGCTTGTAGAGAAAGGCCTTCAGTTCCTTTTCCGATACGGCCGTCTCGGCGGAGAAGGTCACCATTGTCTCGCCTGCCGCCCTCACCGCTTCGGCGCTGTCAGGCTTGATGCGCGCCAGATTGGCCGTCGTCGAGACGATTACGTCCTCGACCATGATGGTGATCTGCCGGCGCATCAGCTCGTGGCCGGTGCGTACGTCATCGAGCGCCGGATAGCGCTCACGCACGCCCTTGAGGATCGACCCTGGCAGCGAGACATCCTCTAGCATATCCAGCGTCAGCAGCCCTGCCCTCAGGCCATCGTCGATGTCGTGGGTGTTGTAGGCGATGTCGTCGGCAATCGCCGCGCACTGCGCCTCGATACCGGCGAAGCGGTCGAGCTCGAGATCGTGCAGTTCGGAATAATCGCGGATCGCCTGCGGCACTGGCCCCTTCAGCCCCTTGCCCTTGGCATCGGTCAGCGGGCCATTGTGCTTGACCAGGCCTTCCAGCGTTTCCCAGGTGAGGTTCAGGCCGTCAAATTCGGCATAGCGCCGCTCCAGCCGCGTCACCACGCGCAGCGACTGCGCATTGTGGTCGAAGCCGCCCCAGGCGGCCATCTTCTCATTCAGCGCGTCCTCGCCAGTATGGCCAAAGGGCGTATGGCCGAAATCGTGCACCAGCGCCACCGCCTCGGCCAGATCCTCGTCGCCGCGCAGCGCCCGCGCCAGGGCGCGTGCAATCTGCGCCACCTCGATCGAATGCGTCAGCCTTGTGCGGTAATGGTCGCCTTCATGCGCAACGAACACTTGCGTCTTGTGCTTCAGCCGGCGGAACGCCGTCGAATGGATGATGCGGTCGCGGTCGCGCTGGAACGGCGTGCGCGTCGGGCTTTCCACCTCGTCGAACAGCCGCCCGCGCGACTTCGCCGGGTCGCTGGCATAGGCCGCGCGCGGCCGATAGCCAAATCCGATGTCGCCCAACTCGTTGGTCATAGCGTATGCCGCAGTTGACTTGCCCCGTCGCGCTTCATACCTATCATACGAAACCGAAAGCAAGGTGACGCCCATGGGCGCTGATGCCAAGACCGCTATGAAAGTCGAGATGACCGACGCCGCCGCCAGGCGCATCGCCAAGGTTGTGGCGAACGAGGCCGGCAAGACGGCGTTGCGCGTTTCGGTCGAGGGCGGCGGCTGTTCCGGCTTTTCCTACAAGTTCGACCTGGTCGACAAGCGCAATGATGACGATGTCGCCATCGAGAAGGACGGCGCCACCGTGCTGATCGACGACCTGTCGCTGGTCTATATGGGCGGCTCGGTGATTGATTTCGTCGACGATCTGATGGGCCAGTCGTTCCAGATCAGAAACCCAAATGCGGTCGCCTCCTGCGGCTGCGGCACCAGCTTCAGTATATGAACGTATGAAACCGCTTCTCGAGGGCCGTGAGGATCCTGTGACGGTCCTTGTCGCTCGCGAGATAGAAGCAATTTCCGACGCCGATATTGTTGCTTGGGCCAGCCGCCATGCGCCGTCGCCGAGCTATGCCGACGACATCGACTACGTGCAGCTCGTGCGATGCAACCCGAGGAACATTACAAGCCTTGGAAAAGCCCCGCGATCAATTGAAGTCGCTCGTTGTGCGGCGATTTCCTGATTTCGACGACAGGTCCGCAGAAGCGAGCGACATCGCGCGCAAGGTTTTCCTGCGGCGTATCAGCACTTATCTGCAAGGAGAGTTGGACCCGTTTGATATCTGCCGGATGGTCTTCCCCATTGAGCAGAAATACGACTTCCCGGTTTGGCTTGGCGGCGTCTTTGATGCCTGTGATTGGATGCACGAGAGTACGACGCGCGAGCAGTCAACGCATTTGCGGGAGGCGATAGAGCAGATACTCGCCGAAAATGCCGAGTGCCAACCTTTCGGGAGTAAGTGAATGCGCCGCGTTGGCGCGGTCCGTCAGGTCGCGCTTTCCGCCGGGCGCGACCTCGATGCAACGCTGGCGTTCTGGCGCGACGTGCTCGGCATGAGCCTGCATGTGCGTTTCGATCCGCCGGGCATCGCCTTCATCATGGCAGGTGACGTGCGCCTGCTTTTCACTGACGGCCTGCCGGCCGGCACCGTCTATCTCGACATATCGGGCCTCGAAGAGTTCCACGCTTCGGCAAGAGCCGCCGGTGTCCCCTTCACCGCGCCGCCGGCGCTCGTCCATCGCGACACCGAAGGCCTGTTCGGCCAGGCAGGGGAAAGCGAATGGATGGCCTTCCTAAAGGACCCGGCAGGCAATACGATCGGCCTTGTCGAACGTCACCCGCCGGATCGCTAGTCTCCGGACCACCAGCCTATCGAGGCCGTCATGAAAATCGTCACCTGGAACATCAATGGCGTTCGCGCCCGCATCGGCAATTTGACCCATTGGCTGACGGAAAGCGCGCCCGACATCGCCTGCCTGCAGGAGATCAAGACGGTCGACGAGCAGTTTCCCCGCGCCGAGATCGAGGCGCTCGGCTACAATGTCGAGACTTATGGCCAAAAAGGCTTCAACGGCGTCGCCATCCTGTCGAAGCTGCGCTTCGACGAGGTCAACCGTGGCCTGTCGGGCGACGATGCCGACGAGCAGGCGCGTTTCATCGAGGGCGTGTTCTCGACCGATAAGGGCGCCTTGCGCGTTGCCTCGCTCTATCTGCCGAACGGCAACCCGATCGACGACGAGAAGAAGTTCTCCTACAAGCTTTCCTGGATGGCACGGCTGGAGCGCTGGGCCGAGGAGCGGCTTGCGCTGGAAGAGCCGCTGGTTCTGGCCGGCGACTACAATGTCATCCCCGAGCCGGTCGACGCGAAATATCCGGAAAACTGGCTAAGCGACGCGCTGTTCCAGCCCGAGACGCGACGTGCGTTCCGCCGGCTGAAGAATCTCGGCTTCACCGAAGCCGTGCGCGCGGTTACGGATGCGCCGGACACGTTTACGTTCTGGGACTATCAGGCCGGCGCCTGGCAGAAGAACAACGGCATCCGCATCGACCACCTGCTGTTGTCACCCGAAGCCGCCAATTGGTTTTCCTCGGCTTCGATCGAAAAGCAAGTGCGCGCCTGGGAAAAACCTTCCGACCACGTGCCGGTGGCGGTGGATCTCGACCTGCAGCCGGCCTGATCCGTCGGTGCCGGCACCGAACCCTCATATCGCCACAAATCGCGCGTCTGATGGGACGTCATCATGGCGGCAGGGGTTCCCATGACCATTCGAACGGCTCTTTGTCCGATTGCTCTGGCGTTTGCCATGGCAGCAACAGTGCAGGCTTTTGCCGATGAGGAATGCCTTGCCAACGGCAAATCGTTCCAGATCGGCCAAATGGCCTGCCTGACGCTTGCCGGACAAAGCCATCTCGCCCGCTGCGAGATGGTGCTCAACAACACATCCTGGACAAAGCAGCGGGACGGCTGCCCGGAGAACACGCTGGCCCCGCATCTGCAGGGCACGCCGATCTCAACACCAGCGCCCGGCGGCGTGCCGGCGGAACCGACCGAGAATTGATTTAAATCGACAATCCCGCCGGCCTACTAGTCGCCGCCACCCTTGGTGAGGATGTCGTCGGCCAGCGAGATCGCGGTACGGCGGTCGGCTTCGCCGGCGGCGGCAAACGCTTCTTCCTGCATGCCGCGGATCCATGGCTGGTCGGCGGGTGAGGCCCGTTCGAGCGCCGCGGTCATCATCGCCAGCCCCCGCACGATCTTGCCGCTTTGGAAAAGCAGGTTGCCGAGCGTCGCCTGTGCCCCCGCATGGCCCTTTTCGGCCGCCAGCTGGAACCAGCGGCCGGCCTGCTTGACGCTTGCCTTGACGCCGCCCTCGCCCTTGAGGAACATCTGGCCCATCTCGAATTGGGCGTTCGGGTTGCGGTAGTTGGCGGCGGCACGCATGTAATATTCCTGGGCCGCCACCTCGTTCTCCTCGACGGGGCTGCCGGGAATGCCCTTCCTCAGATAGTCGCCAAGCGCCACCAGCGCGTCCGAAACATAGCTTTCCTCGGGCGAACCGGGCTCGACGTCCTGGTCGACGATCTCGCTGAAGAACTTGAATGCCGCGTAGTCGTCTCGCGCCACGCCATCGCCTTCGGCATACATGCGCGCAAGCTTCCAGGTGGCACCGATCTGGCCGTTCTCGGCGGCATATTTATAGGCTTCCGCGGCCTGCTCCTTATGGCCGTTCTTGTAGGCGGAAAAGCCGAACTGGAATACCGCCCACGGGCTCGACTGCGGCTTCACGCCGGTCTTGTCGTCGAATACCTTGTCGTCGAAGGCCATGGCCTGGCCGACGGCGCCCAAGGTCGCGCCAAAAGTGGCGAGCGCAACCAGTGCCGAAAGGACAGACGACCTCAACAACTCAGATGTCCGCATAGCAGTGTGTTTCTTTGGCACCGCCGGGATGGGTGACCGCGCCATCGCGGGCAGATCCGACCGTCTGTGCGTATTTCCAGATCGCGCCCGACTGATAGTCGGTCGTGCGCGCCTTCCATGCCTTTGCCCTCGCCGCCAGTTCGGCCTTGGACAACGCAACCTCGATCGTGCCATTCACCGCGTCGATCGAAATCAAGTCGCCGTCCTTCAGCAGCCCGATCGGGCCGCCCACGGCCGCTTCCGGCCCGACATGGCCGATGCAGAAACCGCGCGTCGCGCCCGAAAAACGCCCGTCGGTGATGAGCGCCACCTTGCCGCCCATGCCTTGGCCATAAAGAGCCGCCGTCGTCGACAGCATTTCGCGCATGCCTGGGCCGCCGCGCGGGCCCTCATAGCGGATGACGAGAACCTCGCCTTCCCTATAGTTGCGGTGCGTAACAGCCTCGAAACATTCCTCTTCCGAATCGAAGCAGCGTGCCGGACCCGAGAATTTGAGCTCCGCCATACCGGCGACCTTCACGATCGCGCCTTCGGGGGCAAGGTTACCCTTCAAGCCCACGACCCCGCCGGTCTGGGTGATCGGCCTATTGGCGGGACGGACCACATCCTGGCTGTCATTCCAGGAAACATGTTCCATATTTTCGGCCAAAGTGCGGCCGGTCACCGTCAGGCAATCGCCATGAAGATAGCCGTGGTCGAGCAGCGTCTTCATCAGCAACGGAATGCCGCCGGCCTCGAACATGTCCTTGGCGACGTATTTGCCGCCCGGCTTGAGGTCGGCGATGTAGGGCGTCTTCTCAAATATCTTGGCCACGTCGAAAAGGTCGAACTTTATCCCGGCCTCGTGCGCGATCGCCGGCAAATGCAGCGCCGCGTTGGTCGAGCCGCCAGTGGCCGAGACCACGGTCGCGGCATTTTCCAACGCTTTCATAGTAACGATATCGCGCGGGCGGATGTTCCTTGCGATCAGCTCCATGATCTTTTCGCCGGAAGCGAAATTGAAGCGGTCGCGCATCTCGTAAGGTGCCGGCGCGCCGCAGGAATAGGGCAGCGCCAGGCCAATCGCCTCGGCCACGGTGGCCATGGTGTTGGCGGTGAACTGGGCACCGCAGGAGCCGGCCGACGGACAGGCGACTTGTTCGATTTCAAGGAGCTCAGCGTCGCTGATCGTGCCGACCGAATGCTGACCGACGGCCTCGAACACGTCCTGCACGGTGATCTGCCGGCCACGGTAGCTGCCGGGCAGGATCGAGCCGCCGTAGATGAAGATCGATGGCACGTTGAGGCGCACCATGGCCATCATCATGCCGGGCAGCGACTTGTCGCAGCCGGCCAGTCCGACCAGCGCATCGTAGCAATGGCCGCGCATCGTAAGCTCGACCGAATCGGCGATGACCTCGCGCGATACCAGCGACGACTTCATCCCCTGATGGCCCATGGCGATGCCGTCGGTGACGGTGATGGTGCAGAATTCGCGCGGCGTGCCACTGGCGGCGGCCACGCCCTTCTTGACCACTTGCGCCTGGCGCATCAGCGAGATGTTGCAGGGTGCGGCCTCATTCCAACAACTTGCGACGCCGACCAGCGGCTGCGCGATCTCGGCCGCCGACAGCCCCATCGCATAGAGGTAGGAGCGGTGTGGCGCCCGCTCAGGACCAACGGTCACGTGGCGGCTTGGCAGCTTGGCCTTGGAGATCGCTCTGGCGTCCATACTCGTCCTTGCCGCGGGCGGTGCGGCCTGCCTCTTCGCCTAGCCTGTTGGCGCGTGTCCCGAGACAAGTTCGAGGTGCGCCGGGTTTATGGCGGGAAATGGGCAATGTTCCCGGGCGGCTCGGCGACGCGAGGGTTGTTCAGAAACTTGTTGCCAAAACGTCACAATTACAGGAGTGAGCATTATGCGGAGCAGTTGTTGCGCCGGCCGGGCGCCGGACGGAGCGCCAAGCAAAACGGCCGGGCAATGCCCGGCCGTTTTGTCGTTTAAAAATTTGTAGTTAGAACTTGATCTTGACGGAAGCCGAACCGGCGAGAAGCAGGTCGTTGCCGTAGGTATAGGTGATGGCATTTGCCACGTCGCCGACACCACTGAAACTCGATGACCCGCTCGTCAGCACACCGATCGAGCCGCCGAGCCTGACCTCGACCTTGTCGTTCGGCGAATAGGAGACGCCGCTGGCCACGGCCCAGGTATCCGACTGATAGCCGGAGGTCGTCGAGGTGCCGCGATCCCAGGTCAGCGAAACCACGCCTGACAATTGGTCGGTGAACTTGTGGCCGATACCGCCCGTGACCGTCCAGCCGTCGCGATAAAGCAGGTCGAAGGAAACGGGCGAGGGAGCACCGGTCACCGGACTGCGTACGCCATTGATGGCAATGACGCCAAGCTTGCTCCACTCCTGCCAGCGGATGGAACCAAAGGCCAGCCAGCCAGGAGCTATACCGCTCTGCAGCTTGAATTCCAGAGCTTGAGGTATCTCAGCCGCC
Organism: Mesorhizobium sp. M0244; assembly: GCF_040321795.1. Classification (NCBI taxonomy): domain Bacteria; kingdom Pseudomonadati; phylum Pseudomonadota; class Alphaproteobacteria; order Hyphomicrobiales; family Phyllobacteriaceae; genus Mesorhizobium; species Mesorhizobium sp. M0244. The sequence goes on from NZ_JAMYSE010000076.1 coordinate 11,943, forward strand.
GCGGAGACAGGGTACACCCCGGTAGAGCCAGGAATCAGATCCGCCGGAAAGGCGCCCCTGAAGCCGGTCGTGTCGACGGTTCCCGACAGCCCGTCATATTTGTAGCTCGAAGAGTACATCAGGCTGGCGCGCAGGGCGATTTCGGGGATTTCATAGGCGGCACCCGCACGCCAACCCCATGCTTCGTCGGAAAGTTTGAATTTTCCGAGGCCGGTATTGCCGAAGGCCAGCAATGTCTGGCGGGACAGAAACGCGTCGACCTGCTGATAGGAGACACCGCCGATGAACCGCACGGCACCCTTGCCGACGTTTAGCTTGTACGAGCAGGTGAGGCCGAAATCGTCTGTGTCGACGGAGTATTTGACCGCTGTCGGCGAATAGGCGTTGTTCACGCCGAAATTTGCATCCGCGCCATACGGTCTCGTATAGGTGGCAAGGCAGTCCACGGGCTCAAAGATATTGGCCTTGATGCCGATATGCGGCACTGCGTAATCACCGCCGACGTCGATTTTGGACGTCGACAGCCCCGAGCCGTCCAGACGCTGCACATTTTTAAGGGTGCGTTGAGGCGAAACATAGGTGACGCCAGCATCGAACGAATATGGCGCCGCATCAAACAGCTGGTCGATATTGACACCGCCCCGGTCAAAGCCTCCGGATTGCGCCGTCCCAACCAAAGCCAGCGAAAAGGCCCCTGCCCCCAGCAGCGCTTTCAGACGCGAATAACACATGAATCTCCTCCCCGAATATCGTTGCATCAAGCTAGAACCAATTCAGGTTAACCGCGCAACAACGAATTCGCCGTGCGTACATGTACACCTTGGCCGAACGCATTTCCGACAAGGTGTCGGCCTTCCCGACAAGGCGGGAAAATGGCCGGCTCAATACAAATCAATGAGAAAAATCGGGAAAATCGCCTAAAACACCGCAAAACAGAGCGGTTTGCGGGCCCAGTCAGCCATTGTTACATTATGGCAACAATGGGGCAAAAACATTCAGTTTGCCTCAAGATTTACGCTGCGGAATGCCTGTTTTCGTGGCAGGAAGCCTGTCTGGAAAGCAGATTCGTGACCGGCAAATCTGTTCGGTCAGCCGGCCCAAATCTGTTCGGTCAACTGGCATCGCGCACCCGCGTCAATGCCACCGAAAGCTTCTCTTGCGCCTCGCGATATTCGGCGAGTTTTTCGCGCTCGGCCTCCACCACCTCTTCCGGCGCGTTGGCGACGAATTTCTCGTTGGACAGCTTCTTGTAAAGCCGCGCAATTTCCTCGGTCACCTTGGCAAGTTCCTTCTGCAGGCGCGCTGCCTCGGCGGTAAGGTCGATCAGGCTGCCGAGCGGCAGGCAGATGGTCGCCTCGTTGACGACGATCTGGGCGGATCCCCTGGGTGGCACCTCGGCGAGCGAGATGTCGCCGACCCGCGCCAGACGCTTGATAGCGGAGCTCTGACGCTCGAACCTTTCGCGTGTCGTTTCGTTGGCGCCAATCACCACAAGCGGCGCGATAGCCGCCGGCGGCACGTTCATTTCTGAACGCACCGAGCGGATGCCGGAGACGAGATCGACCAGCCAGTTGATATCGGCGGCGGCCTCCTCGTCCTCGAAGTCGGGCGACGGCCATGCCGCATGACAAAGCAGCGACGGCCGCTGCCCGCCCTCGCCGGCGGTTTCGGCCCAAAGTTCCTCGGTCATGAACGGCATCATCGGATGCAGCAGCTTGTAGATCTCATCGAGCACGAAGGCGACGCAGGCCCTGCTCTCGGCCTTGGCGGCCTCGTCGATGCCCATGAACACCGGCTTCAGCAGTTCCAGGTACCAGTCGCAGAACTGGTTCCAGACGAACCGGTAGGCGGCACCCGCCGCCTCATTGAAGCGGTATGAGGTGATGCCGTCCGTCATATCCCGCGCGGCCCGCGTCAGCTCGGTCAGGATCCAGCGGTTGACCGCCAGCTTGGCGTCCTGCAGCCAGAAATCGTCGTTGCGCGCCACTTCGTTCATCTCGGCGAAGCGCGTCGCGTTCCACAGCTTGGTGCCGAAATTGCGATAACCGGCAATGCGGGCCGGATCGAGCTTAACGTCGCGCCCTTGAGCTGCCATCACCGTCAAGGTGAAGCGCAGCGCATCGGCGCCATATTCGTCGATGAGCTCGAGCGGGTCGATGACGTTGCCTTTCGACTTCGACATCTTCTGCCCGGTCTTGTCGCGAACCAGCGCGTGGACATAGACCGTATGGAACGGCTCCTGGTCCATGAAATGCAGGCCCATCATCATCATTCGGGCGACCCAGAAGAAGATGATGTCGAAACCGGTCACCAGCACGTCGGTCGGGTAATAGGTCTTCAGCTCCGGCGTCTGGTCCGGCCAGCCAAGCGTCGAGAACGGCCACAGCGCCGACGAGAACCATGTGTCGAGCACGTCCTCGTCGCGGGTCAGGATCTCGCCAGGCTTGAAATTCTCGAGCTTGTCCTCGACCCAGGCCTTCCATGGCCCTTCCAGCGCCAAATAATATTCGACGGCGGCACCGAGTGCTTCTTCCTCGGTCTTTTCGACAAAGACATGCCCGTCCGGCCCGTACCAGGCCGGGATCTGGTGGCCCCACCAGAGCTGGCGCGAAATGCACCAGGGCTGGATGTTCTCCATCCAGTCGAAATAGGTCTTTTCCCAGTTTTTCGGCACGAAATTAGTACGGCTTTCGCGCACCGAGGCGATCGCCGGCTTGGCCAGTTCCGCCGCATTGACATACCATTGGTCGGTCAAAAACGGCTCGATCGGCACGCCGCCGCGGTCGCCATGCGGCACCGCGTGGCGATGCGGCTCGACCTTTTCGAGAAAGCCGCCCGCCTCCATCAGCTCGACGATCTTCTTGCGCGCATCGAAACGGTCCAGGCCGTCGAGGCTGTCCCAGACGGCCTGGCGCTCCGGCGTCACCTCCAGCCCGGCGAGAAAATCCTCATTGTCCTTGAGGCTCACCGCCGCATTGACAGTGAGGATGTTGACCGCCGGCAGCCTGTGGCGCTTGCCGACCTCGAAGTCGTTGAAGTCATGCGCCGGCGTGATCTTGACCGCACCGCTGCCTTTTTCGGGATCGGAATACTCGTCCGCCACCACCGGGATCCTGCGGCCGACGATCGGCAGGATGAGGTTCTTGCCGACAAGATGCCGGAAACGCTCGTCGTCGGGATGGACGGCGACCGCCGTATCGCCCAGCATCGTCTCCGGGCGGGTCGTCGCAACGGTGATGAAGGTCTTCGGATTCTCCGGATCGAACGTCTTGCCTTCGACCGGATAGCGGAAGTGCCAGAGGTTGCCGTTTACCTCCTGCTGCTCGACCTCGAGATCCGAGATGGCGGTCAACAGTTTCGGGTCCCAGTTCACAAGGCGCTTGTCCTTGTAGATCAGCCCTTCCTTGTAGAGCGTGACAAACACTTCGAGCACGGCCTTGGACAGGCCTTCGTCCATGGTGAAGCGCTCCCGGCTCCAGTCGGCCGAGGCTCCGAGCCGCTTTAGCTGGTTGAGGATCGCGCCGCCGGACTCGGCCTTCCACTCCCACACCTTGTCGATGAACTGCTCGCGCGTCAGGTCGCGGCGGTGGATCTGCTTTTCCATCAGCTGGCGCTCGACCACCATCTGCGTGGCGATGCCGGCATGGTCCATGCCCGGCTGCCACAAGACGTTCTTGCCGCGCATGCGCTCGAAGCGCACCAGAATGTCCTGCAGCGTGTTGTTGAGCGCATGGCCCATATGCAGCGAGCCGGTGACGTTCGGCGGCGGGATGACGATGGTGAAGGCTTCAGCCCCCTCTTCGGCGCCGGCACCGGCCCGAAACGCGTCGGCCTCTTCCCAGATCCTGGCAATCTTCGGCTCGACGGCTTTTGCGTCGTAGGTCTTTTCGAGCATGGGAAAACGGTCCGCGCTGTCCGGAATTTGTGGTCCGGTGTAAATCGGAAGGTGGTTGCCAAGTCAACCGCAAGGGCGGCGGGTTTGTTCCACTCTACGCACCACACGAGTTTGTCCGTTTCGCGGGAGACACCGTGTCCGGATTCGACACGGCTTCCCCAAGCCGGGCAGTCGGCCCAGTCCGAACAGCGACATGGCTACGCGGTGGCGATAAGCTTGAAACGGATGAGCTTGAAATGGTCAACCAGGCCGCGCTGAAACGCCTTAGCGCTCGCGAGAGCTCCGGATAGTCCTTGATAACTTCTGCGGCTCGGAGTCGATAGTGCTACTGCGCGCCGCGCGCGACGCGCTCGATTTCCTCGCGCACCAGCCGCTCGACGAGCGTCGGCAAATTGTTGTCCAGCCAGTCCTGCAGCATGGGCCTCAGCATCTCCTCGGCCATCTCGTCGAAGGTCTTCTTGCTGCGGCTGGCAAACGCGTCTGAAAGCTCACCGAAAGCGGCGGCAACCTGCCGGCCCGTATGCTCCGAAAGGATCGCCGGACGTGCGGGCGGCGCCTCGCTTGCCGCCGAACGCGCCAATCCGCTTTGCGAAGGCTCCGGCACAGGTTCGGGGGTCGCCTCATCCTCGAAAATCTCGGCTTTCGGCTCGGCGTCCGGTGTCCGGGGTGCCGCGGTCTGGTCCGGCTTAGCCATCGCGTCGCCGACTGCGGCGATCTCGCGCCGCCAATCGGCAATGATGGTGTCGGTCGTCTCGGCAATCTTGGCCGTCGCAGGCCGATCCGGCTTTGCGGGCGGTTCGGCGGTGGCGTTCACCTCAGCCCGCGTGACCGGTGCTTTCGCCGGACCGGGACGCACCGGCGTTTCCGTGCGCGCAGTGACGGGCGCGACCGATGGCTGCGCCGGCACCTCGGCCCGCGTGGCCGGCTTGGCGATCTCCAGTCCGCCACGCAGTTCGGAGCGAAACGCATCCCCCTCCGGTGCCCGCCCGGCTGCCGGCGCCGGTTGCAGATCCTGGCGCAGCTCGTCCGCGTCGCCCGGCTGCTTGCGGCCGGTATCGCTGTCTTCGATGATCCTTCTGATGGAAGCCAGTATCTCTTCCATGGAAGGTTCGCGCTGTACGCTGCTTGCCGTCGCCATCGTCACATCCGCCGCCCTTGTGACTCGTTCCCAGATTTCCTGTCCGGCAAATGCCGGATTCGAATCATGGCGACAGCGTAACCGACGGAACGCCTTGCGAGAATCCCCAATCTGGCGACATCTCGGATTTCAACAGATTAGGGTCGGGAGTTGAAGCCCGCGCGTTGTTCGAGCGCGGGCTAAAAACACGGCTTGGCGATCAGCGGCCGTCCGGCGTGCGCAGGCCGATCCACTTGTCCTTGACGGCATTGTAATGCTCTTCGGGCCTGTATTTCGTCACGTTGAGCGCAAGGCGGTCTGCCGACAAATGCCCAACCGCCGAAAGGATGGCATAGCTTGCCACCACGACGTCGCGTTCGGCGCTGGCAAGATTGATCTTGGCGGTGATGACGGTTGCCTGCGCGTTGAGAACGTCGAGCGTGGTGCGCTGGCCGACATTGCGCTCCTCGATGACGCCGTTCAAGGCAAGCTGCGCGGCAGCGACCACCTGCCGGTTGGCCGTGACGCTTTGCTGCGCGGCGGTATATTGCGTCCATGCCGATGTCACGGCCTGGCGCACCTGGTCGCGACTGACATCGACCTCGATCCGCGCCTGGCTGAGCGATTCCTTCGACTGGCGAACCAATGCCGAGGTCCGGCCGCCGGAATAGATCGGCACGGTCAGCGTCGCGCCGATGCTTGCCGAATTGGTTGTGCCATCCTGCGTCGAGCCGAGCGAGCCGGGCGCGGTGTAGCGTAAGGCGCTCGAAACACCGGCCGACGCGGAGAGCTGAGGCAGCAGCGCGCCTTCGGCCGATTTCACCGAAAACCCCGCCGCGTCGACCAGGTGCTCGGTGGCAAGGATGGCCGGATGCTCGGCCGATGCAATGGCGATCGCTGCATCGAGGCTCCTCGGCAACAGCTTCGACAACGGCGAAGCCGCCCTGAGCTTGCCCGGCTCGTCGCCAACGATCTGGCGATACGTCGCGGCACTTGCCAGCGCTGTCGCGCGGGCGGCGCTCAACTGCGCCACTGCGGAGGCGCGCGAGGCATCGGCTTGCGCGACGTCGGTGCGCGTACCTTCGCCGACCTCGAAGCGCGAGCGCGCCGCACGCGCCTGCTCGGTCAGGAATTGCAGGTTCTGTTCGGTCAGAACCGCGATCTGGCGGTCGCGGATCACGTCCATATACGCACTTGCCGCGTTGAAAAGAGTGTTCTCTTCGGCGTTACGCAGGCTTTCGACAGACGCGCGGACCCGCGATTCGGCGGCCGCGACGTTGTTCCTGGTCTGAAAGCCGTCGAACAGCGTCTGGTCGATCTCGACGCCGAAATTGCCGGTGGTCAACGAGATGTTTTGGTGCAACCGGTTGCTATGGCTGGCGGAATAATCGATGCTCGCCGAACCGGTGATGGTCGGGCGCCAGCCGGACTTGGCGATCGCTACGCCCTCGTCGGTGACGCGGACGCCGGCGCGCGAAGAATTAAGCGAGGAATTGTTTTGATAGGCCTTTGAAAGTGCCCCGAGAATGGTTTCGGCCGAGGCGGCCAGTGGAGAAAGCGCGGTCGCCGAAACGAGGACAGCGGTAAAAAGCAACTTGCGTACAGACGGCACGTTATATTCCCTCATTCGTTTCGCACGGGAACTACGCCACGCTGGCTTCTCCTTCTGATCAGCCGGCGCCGCGTTTTTTATCGTTCCCCCGCTGAAAGCCCCCAGAAACGCCCGGTTATGCAGATCAGCAACGATTGTTCAAACGCAAGCGATCATGACAGCGCCTTCGCTGCAAGGCAAAATCACTCAGAATTCGAAGACGCGAATGCGTTCAAATCCAGGTAGTGGCTTAATTGCCGCATTAAATGCGCCTCTTCCGGTTACAACCCCTCCAGTCTTAAAAAAAAGCCGGGCTACGCCCGAATTGCCTTGCCCTTCGACGGCGACGAGTCGGCCGCCTTCGGCAAGCTGGTCGAACAGCGCCGCCGGCACCTCCCCGACGCTGCCGCCGATCAAGATGGCGTCGTAAGGCGCCTTGGCAGCATGGCCTTGCGGCAGCGATCCCTGGACCACGGTGACATTGCCGCAGCCTAGCGCCGCGAGCGTCGACGTGGCGGTCTCGGCCAGCGCCGCATCGCTTTCCAGCGCGACCACGGACCTCGCCAGCCGCGACAGGATCGCCGCCGCATAGCCGGTGCCGCAGCCGACATCGAGTGCCGAATCGCTTGGGCCGATATCGGCCAGCTGCATCAGCTTGGCCAGTGGCGACGGTTCCATGAGATAGCGCGGACCATCCGCCGTGTCGGCAATACGGATGTCCTCGTCGATATAGGCGAGATCGCGCTGGCCGGCGCCGACAAAGGCCTCGCGCGGCACGACAAGCATCGCCTCGAGCAGCGGCGCACTGGTCACGTCGGTGGTGCGGATCTGGCCGTCGACCATCTTCACCCGGCGTTCGGCAAAATCAGCGCTCATGTTCCAACCATCCGCTTGCCGCGCAAAGGCCGCGGCTGTTTCGACCGGAACTGAAGCCCCCAGGCGCTGATGCGCGGGAGCTCGGGCATTGGAGGCCTCGCCCGGAATCGAACCGGGGTGCAAGGATTTGCAGTCCTCTGCGTAACCACTCCGCCACGAGGCCTCATTGCTCCCGGCGTTCCACCCGGCTCCAATAGGTTGCGGCGAAAATGCCGTCAAGCGGCCACGGTGCATTCCCAACGGTTCCTCCGACATCCAGGCTCTGCTTATCAACGCAATACCACGCTAGCAATAACATATTAGCTTATCGTTAAGCATGATTCTCGGCGACAGGAACCCGAAACCGGCGACGACGTTGGGCAAGCAGGAGGCTCCCCATGCGTCGATTAGCTACGGAAAACCGCATATCGCGCGGATTGTCGCAGTCCAGATCTGCAGAGCTTGTGCGCTACGCCATCGACCGTCTCGGCATCGAAAGCGCAAACAGCCTGCCACCGCGCGACCGTGCGCGGCTGGCGTCGGCTACCGCCGTTCTCAAGGAGCTTTGCGAACGCCTGGAAAGCTGCTTCGACCAACCTCGGTAATGTAGAGGCTAATGCATAGCGGAACACGCCGTCCTCCGGCATTTTGCCGTCTGCCGGCCTCTCAGGGGGGAACCTCAGTCCGGCCGCCGCCGTCGCTCCCACCAGACGACGAAGCGGCGCCGGTGACGACGCACCAATGCGAATTCATAGGAGAGCACCAGCAATCCGATCGGCACCATCCAGAAACCCAGGATTGGCAGGAAGCCGAGAATGCCGCCGATGATCAGCACAACGCCGATCGCAATCCTGAGGCCGCGCGAGCGCGGCATGGTGAACTGGCGGCCGAAGACCGAGATTTTCCGGGCCGGTGGCTGTTCGTCGCTCATTGCCGTCATGTGAAATGTCGATCCGTTTGCATCAGTAGCACCATCAACCGGAGAAAGCCGCAACGGCCTTTTCTGTTCCGTAACAGGCGAGAGACAGCTCATATGAGGGCGCCTGCCAGCCATTGCCAGAAAGCCCTGCGCCAAAAAGCACCGAAAAAATGCGAAATGCTTCTTTGCAAAGCCGAAACGGGTTTGCTATAGGCTGCCCCACTCACGCAAGAGCCTCTGTTCCCCGGTAGCTCAGTGGTAGAGCAACCGGCTGTTAACCGGTTGGTCGCTGGTTCGAATCCGGCCCGGGGAGCCAATGCCTATTTTACGCCGTGGCGCGATGTTACACCCAGCGTGCGGAACGTGAGCGACGGCCGTTAAGTCGTGCTCGGCAACCGCCTGCGCCCCTCTGCCTCCCTCAGGCGTGTTCAGGCGTAGCGGAATCGCGAACTCGAAGTTCTCGGTTTCATCGATCCCGGGGAGCCGCGAGCCGAAATCGGCAACGGACATTCCGCTTTTTCGTTTTGCCGGACGACGTTCCAGTCGCAAGGCCTCCCACCCTGGAAAGCCCTCCACCATAGGTCGGATAGCGGCGCGGTAATGCTCCCAACTGCAGGCCGCCCAAGCCCATCAAGCTCGTCACCGGAAAACCGCCGTTCGCCAATCAGCGGGGGCTGAAACATCGCGCATGACAACTATGTCTGGTTCGGCAGGGTCGCGCCGCAGCCATTCGTGCGGCCCAAGGTTAAGCGGTCGATGGCAGCGAACTGGAGTTGCTGCCGCATCCGCGCAGAAGCGATGGAGATCGGAAATGACGGTGCTGGCAGTGGGAGCAGTCGGCAATCTCGCAGGACTTGTCGTCCCGGCGCTTGTTGGTCGTGGTGCCAAGGTCCGCGGCCTCGTCCGAACGCCGGAGCAGGTCCATGAGGCGAAACTTCGAGGCGCGGCGGAGGTCGCTGTGGACGATCTCGCAGATCCGGAAGCCTGAAGCGCGGCGCTGCAAGGGGTGGACGCCGTCTTCCACGTGGGACCGGCGTTCGCGCCAAACGAGGTCGAACTTGGCAAGAACATGGTCCAGGCAGCGGTCCGCGCCGGCGTGCGTAAATTCGTGTTCTCGGCGGTCATCCATCCCGTTCTGAGCGGACTGCCCAATCATGCCGCGAAGGCTCCGGTCGAAGAAGCCGTAATCAACTCGGACCTCGAGTACACAATCCTTCACCCGACCGTCGTGTTTCAGAACTACGCCGCCTCTTGGGCTAAGATCGTCCAGACCGGGATTGTCGCCGAACCATAGTCGCCCGACACCCGCTTCACTCGGGTGGACTATCGGGATGTCGCTGAGGTCGCGGCGATAGCGCTTACTGAGGACCGGCTCGCCTATGGCACCTTCGAGCTGTGCGCGTCAGGAAACCTCAACCGCCATGACGTGGCGGCATTGATGAGCGACGTTCTGGGGACGGAAATCAAGGTCGGAACGATCGATCCAAGCGCGGTCGGCGACCTCCCCCGGGATATGCAGACTATGTTCGAGCACTACGACCACCACGGGCTGCTGGGAAGCCCCGTGGCACTGCGCGCGATTCTTGGTCGGGAGCCCCGGTCCATTCGCGCCTATTTCGAGGAACTCGCCGCAGCGGGCGGCACAGAAGCTGGCTGAGGTATGCCGATGTTCGCGTGAATGCCGAGGCGTTGGCTGTCGGCAAAACTGGCGAGGCGGCGGATTGAGCCGGCTGTGTAGCGTGCCAACATAGCAAAAAGTGCACTGTCACCGTAATTCTAGTAATTCTAGCACCGGAGCTCCGCTACCAGCCTCCGCTACCAGCCCAAATGCTTAGCTCGGAAAGCTCGGCGATGTCGCCATAGATCATCGAACCTTTGACGAGAAAACACTTGTCTCCGAGGACTTCGTAGAGTGAGCTTGATGCGGTGCAAACCGGCAGGTTCTTCGAATTGGCGTACGTCCCGAGTGTCGCGGTTTCGACCTTACGGTCCTTGGCTTCGGCATAGCCGATGCTGATCGCGAGGATAGCGATAGCAATGAGAGTCGTCTTGCACATATTTAGCCCCATAGGAGGGGGACTCCTCAACAACCGGCGCTCGATGGCGCAATGGTTAAGCCGCGCCATGCATCAAAGTAGCACCGGCCCATGATGGGCTTCATCCATCGATTGGATGATGAGGGCTCATCTATATTAGCTAACACTTGACGACGCCGACCGCGAATTACGGTGACAGTGCACTTTTTGCGGCGTTGGCACGCTACGCAGCAGGCCTTCGCCGGGGCCGATCTCGCCGGCGCCAATCCAGCCGCCCGCCTCGCGGGTCATCAAGTCGAAATCCTCGCAGCCGAAGCTCGGCATGAACTCGGTCGAAACGTAATGACGGACATTCTCGGCGGTATTCAACAATTTTGGCGGACTGGGTCGCGCCACGGCGTAGCGCAAAAACCAGCAAACGGCGCGCCGATGCGGCACTCGTTGACAAGCCTGCCGTGATATGAACAGGATTATACAAGTTCACTGAACAGGTACCCATATGAAGCGGCGCTCGGTTCAACTGTCTCCCGGCACGGGCAAGCCCGAACAGATCGCCACCGTTCTCGAACATGAAATCCGCTCCGGTGTTCTCGGATTCGGCGACCGGCTGCAAAGCGAGAACGAGCTCGTCCAGCGTTTCTCCGTCAGCCGCAACACCGTCCGCAAAGGCCTCGAGGAACTGTCCAGCCGCGGGCTGATCACCACCAAGGTCGGCATCGGCTCTTTCGTCACCTTCGATGGCAAGCCCGTTGATGACTCCATCGGTTGGTCGCGGGCGCTCGCCAACGCCGGCGCCAATGCCGAGACGCGGACGCTGCGGCTCGAGGTGATCGAGGACCCCGACCTTGCCGCACTACTTGGCATAGAAAACCCGTTGTTCATCGCTGTCGACCGGGTGCGCACCAATGCCAGCGACGGCCACGCCATCTCCATCGAGCGCAGCCGCCTGCCATTGTCGGCCGAACTGGAGGACGTGCCGTTGCGCGGCCTGCGCGAAGGCTCGCTGCACCAGACGCTGCGCGGCGCCGGCCTCATTCCCGACCACGGCGAGGAATGGGTCGGCATCGAAATGCTCAACGCCGAGGACGCCGCAATCCTCGGCTGCCCGCAAGGCGCGCCGTTCCTGCGGGGTCGCCGGTTGACCCGCGCCGCCGATGACCGGCCGATCGAATATGTGACCAGCCTGCTAAACCCGGCGCATTTTGCGCTGCATATGAGGTTCTGAGTGATGCCGGACGACACCGGGAACATGACCGATCAGGCGGTGGGGGCGCTTGTCGGCGGGGCACTGGGAGATGCGCTGGGCATGCCGACGCAGCTTTTGTCGCCGGCCCGGATTGCCGAACTCTACGGCCATGTAGAGGGCTTCATTGCTCCTTTCGCCGATCATCCCGTGTCGAAGGGGCTCCCCGCTGGAACGATCACCGACGACACCGAACAGGCGCTTCTGCTTGGCCGTATCCTGGTCGAATCCGGCAACCGCTTCGATCATGCGCGGTGGGTCAACGCGCTGCTCGACTGGGAGCGCGACGTCAAGGCGCGCGGCAGCTACGATCTGCTGGGACCATCGACCAAACGCGCCATCGACGCCATCAACAATGGCGTACCGGCCGAGGAAGCGGGGCGCGGCGGCGACACAAATGGTGCGGCCATGCGCATTGCGCCGGTCGGCATCATGATGTCACCGGAGCCGCTGGACGCGCTGGTCGCCAAAGTTGCCGAGACCTGCCGGGCGACCCACAACACCTCGATTGCCATTGCGGCCGCAGCCGCCGTTGCGGCGGCCGTCAGCCGCGGCGTCGCCGGCGGCGACTGGCGCGCCGCTTCCGACAGCGCCATCGCCGCGGCGAGGAGCGGAGCAACGCTCGGCCATTGGGTGACCGGCGGTGACATTGCCGCGCGCATTGGGTGGGCGCAGGAGCTCGTGCGCGGCAAGGCGACGAAGGACGCGATCCGGCTGATCACCGATCTGGTCGGCACCGGCGTCGCCAGTCAGGAGTCCGTTCCGGCTGCATTCGCGGGGCTGGAAGTCGCCGGCGGTGATCCCTGGCAAGCGGCGGTCATCAGCGCCAATCTCGGTGGCGACACCGACACGATCGGCGCCATCGCGGCCGGCATGGCCGGCGCCTGCACCGGCTTTTCCCGATTGCCTCAGAACCGCATTGCAGACCTCAAGGGCATCGACATAGCGGCGGTTGGCGCGCTCGCCGCCGACCTTGTTTCGGCCCGTATATCCAGGCGCCGTGCGGACAAGACCGGTACAGGCAAGGATGCGGCGGCATGAGCGGGCGTCTCGTCCATGTCGGCAGCGCGGTGGTCGACTATGTCTATTGCATCGACGCCTTGCCGGCGCCGGGCACGGAGAAGACGGCGTCGAGCTACACGCAAGTCGCCGGCGGCGGCTTCAACATGATGGTCGCGGCCAGCCGCACCGGCATGAAGGTGGTGTTCGGCGGCCAGCTCGGCAGCGGACCCAATGGCGACTTCCTGCGCATGGCCTTAGCCACTGAGGGGATCGAGACGCTGACGCCGCCATCACCCGTCATGGACAGTGGCAATTGCGTCGCCATGATCAGCAGCGATGCCGAGCGCACCTTCGTCTCATGGCCTGGTGCGGAGAGTTTGCTCGGCCTTGACATGATGGCGCCCGTCTCGGTCGCACCGGGCGACTGGGTGTTCACCTCCGGCTATACGCTTAGCTATCCGGGAAGCCGAGACGCGCTTGTCGACTGGATCGAGGCACTTCCGGCCGACACACCGCTTGTCCTCGACCCGACACCTGTCGTCGTCGACATTCCCCGCCCTATCCTGTCGCGGATACTCGCCCGCACCACCTGGTTGAGCTGCAACACGACGGAAGCGGCCGCGCTTGCCGGTCCGGGCGGCGTCGAGACACTCGCGTCACGGCTTCTTAGCGACCACTCCCCGAAGGCCATCGGCGTCGTCATTCGCGCCGGAGCGAAAGGCTGCCATATGCGGCTGGCCGATGGCTCGGCGCAAACGATTGCCGGCTTCGAGGTCGACGCCATCGACACCAATGGCGCCGGCGACACCCATATCGGCGCTTTCGTCAGTGCGCTGGCGCGCGGCGCGCCGCCTTTTGAGGCAGCGCACTACGCCAATGCGGCGGCGGCCATTTCCGTCACCCGCCACGGTGGTTCATCAGCGCCGACCGACCACGAGATCCAGACATTCCTGAGCCATGCCGGCGGTCCGCCGATCGGCCTCCATGGCCGGAAGCAAGAGGCCAAACGCCCGACAGCCTGACAAAGCCCGGGAAGCGGGCAAACACAGAGAGGAACGAACATGCGCATGCCCGACTTGACTGCCCTGCTGACGGCGACTGCCGTCTTCACCTCCGCACTCGCATTTGCCGCCAAGGCCGACGAGGTGCACGTACTCAACTGGAAGGGCTACGGCGCCGACGAGCCGTGGGCCATCGAAGCCTTCGAGAAGGCGACCGGCAACAAGGTCGTCAACGACTTCTTCAATTCCGAACAGGAGATGCTGACCAAGCTCAGGACCAATCCCGGCCTTTACGACGTTGTCATGATCAACGCCGCCTTCAACGACCAGGCGATGGCGGAAAAGCTGATCCAGCCGATCGACACGTCCAAGCTGCCGAACTTTGCCGACATCAGCAAGGACAAGGCCGGATCGCCGATGCTCGTCCATGACGGCAAGGTCTATGGCGTGCCGTGGGTCTGGGGGCTGACGGCGCTCGCCATCAACGAAAAATCCTTCGACAAGCCGCCGACGAGCATCGCCGAAATGTGGGATCCCGCGCACAAGGGCCGCGTCACCATCCGTGATGATGCCGTCGAGGCGGTTCAGTTCGGCGCCATTGCCACCGGCCAGAACATCAACGACATCAAGGATATGGAGGCGGTCAAGGCGAAGCTCACCTCGCTGATGCCGCAGATCAAGACGTTCTGGAGCTCGGAGAACGACTGGAACCAGATGGCTGCCTCTAACCAGATCGACATCGGCACCTATTGGAGCGGCTCGGCCGACCGCGCCAAGACCCATTTCAAGCTGCCGGTCTCGCTCGTGATCCCGCAGGAGGGCGCTGTCGCCTGGCTCGACGCCTTCTCCATTCCGGTCGGTTCCAAGAATGTCGCCGGCGCCGAGGCCTTCATCAACTACATGATCGACCCGAAGTTCTATGTCGAATGGGTCACCAAGGTCGGAGCCCCGGTATCCGCCAACACCAAGGCTGTAGAAGCACTTCCCGGGGATGCGTTCAACCGCAAGGTGATGGGTGACCCGGCAGTCGCCAAGCGCATTCAGTTCCAGGCACCGATCACAGACGCCCAGCGCGAAGCCTATCTGTCGCTCTGGCAGCAGCTCAAGGTCGACGTGAAGTAACAGCAGAAGCCGGGATCAGCCGACCATCCATGTCGGCTGATCCTTCCCTATCCTGGGAGGAGGATGTCATGGCAGCACAGGTTGCAGCCGCGTCGCGCAGCGGATTGAGATCGGCCTTGCCGCTGCTGGCGCCTGCCTATCTCTGGCTGACGGTTGCGATCTTCCTGCCGCTCTCAGCCATGGTCTTCTTCTCCTTCATGACCGACCTGCCGCTGTCGGGAAAGCCGTGGGCGTTCACGCTCGAAAACTATGCCGCCTTCTTTTCACAAAGCCTTTATCTGACATTGCTTGTGGCCTCGCTGCGCCTCGGCCTCGAGGTGACGCTGTGGTGCATCGTCATCGGTTATCCCGCCGCTTATGTGCTGGCCAAGGTGCTGAAAGGCCGCAGCCGAGAGGCGATTTTCCTTCTCGTCATCCTGCCGTTCTGGTCGAACGGGCTGGTGCGCATCTTCTCCTGGGCGATGGTGCTGCGTGAAGGAGGCATTCTCGACACCGCGCTCAACGCCGTGCTGCCGTTCAAGATCAACATCGACCTGATGTATTCCTATCCGGCCGTCATCATCGGGCTGGTGCACTCCTACGTGCCTTACATGGTGCTGACCTGCTACCTAACCCTGCAGGCCATCGATGACTCGCTGATAGAGGCCGGGCGCTCGCTCGGCGCCTCGCGGCTGCAGGTGCTGAATCGGGTCATCATTCCGCTGTCGATGCCGGGGCTGGTGGCGGGCGCAGCGCTCATCTTCGTCCCGGTCGTTGGTTCGTTCATGGAACCGCGCGTCCTCGGCGGCCGCACCGGCACCTTTTACGGCACTGTCATCGAGGACCAGTTCGTCGCCGTGTTCAACTGGCCGCTGGGTGCTGCGCTCTCCTTTATCCTGTTGGCCGTCGTGCTGGTCATCCTGGCGGTTGCCTCGCCGGTGCTGCGGAGGGCTACCTGATGGCGACGACACGTGTTCTCGAATGGCTCGGCCGCCTCTACATCTGGCTATTGCTCGCCTTCCTCTATGTGCCCATCATCATCATGGCGCTGATGTCTTTCAACGTTTCGCCCTTCTACCAGCTGCCATTCGAATGGACGACGGAATGGTATGCCTCGCTGTGGCAGAACGACCAGCTTATCTCAGCCACTTGGAATAGCGTCGAAATCGCAGTTATCACTACCGTCATCTGCGTCGTGCTTGGCTCGGCGGCGTCACTTGCGCTCTACCGCTATGAGTTTCGCGGCAAGAAATTCCTGCAGGCGCTGCTGTTTCCGCCAATCGCCATTCCGTGGCTGATAACCGGCACGGCGATGTTGATCTTCTTCTTCGGCATCGGCATTGGGCGCGGCCTGTTTGCCATCCTGCTCGGCCACGTCGCGCTTGCGCTGCCCTATGTCATTGTCGTCGTGTCGGCCCGACTGCAGACCTTCGCGCCCGAGTTGGAAGAGGCGGCGCGCTCGCTCGGCGCCAATCAATGGCAGGTGACGAACCGCGTCACGCTGCCCTGGATCATGCCGGGCGTCATTGCCGGCGGGCTGTTCGCCTTCGCCGTGTCCTTCGACCAGTTCGTCGTATCCTACTTCCTGTCGACGCCCGGCCAGACGACGCTGCCGGTCGAAATCTACGCCGCGATCCGCAAGGGATTCACACCCGAGATCAATGCGGTCTCGACGATCATCATTGTCGTGTCGATGGCACTGATGCTGCTGACGGCGCGCTTCTTCAAATTCGGCGGAGAGATGTAATGGCCGGCGTCCAAGTAGCGAACGTGTCGCGCGCTTTCGGTGCCCATAAGGCGCTGGACGATGTCTCCATCGATTTCGCCGATGGCGGCTTCTACGCCCTGCTCGGGCCGTCAGGCAGCGGCAAGACCACGCTGCTGCGACAAATCGCCGGCTTCGACTTTCCCGATTCCGGCCGCATCACCATAGGTGGTGAGAGCGTCGAGCGGGTGCCGGTCGAAAAACGGCGCATCGGCATGGTGTTCCAGAACTACGCGCTGTTTCCCAATATGAGCGTTGCCGGCAATGTCGCCTTCGGCCTGGCGGTGCGCGGCGAGCCCAAGGCGGTGATTGCCAGCGAGGTACAGCGCGCACTCGACCTCGTGCAACTCGGCAGGCTCGGCGGCCGCCGGCCGCACCAGCTGTCCGGCGGCCAGCGCCAACGGGTTGCGCTCGCTCGCGCGATCGTCATCCGGCCGCGCGTGCTGTTGCTTGACGAGCCACTCGGCGCGCTGGACAAGGCGCTGCGCGTCGACATGCAGATCGAGCTCAAGCGCATCCAGCGCGAGATCGGCATCACCACCATCTTCGTCACCCACGACCAGGAAGAAGCGCTGACGATGAGCGACCGCATCGGCATTCTGCGCGATGGCAAGCTGGTGCAGGAAGGCCCGCCCGAGGAGATCTACGATCGGCCGAAGAGCGAGTTTGCCGCCACCTTCCTGGGCGACGCCAACATCCTTCGCGGCGACAGCACGGGCAACGGCATCCGCCTGCCGGACGGCACAGCGATTGCCGCCGGCGCGGGTGCCAAGCTTGCCGCTGGCGCCAAGGCAAGCTGCGCCGTGCGGCCCGAACGCCTCCGCATCTTCATTGATGCCGAGGCTCCGGATGCGGCCAATACGAATGTGCTGCGAGGGCAAGTGTCCAAACGCATCTTCGCCGGAAATAGCAACACTTACTTTGTCGAGCGTGCCGGCCAGACGCTCAAGGTGATTGTGCAGAACACCGGCGCTGGCAGGCTGGCGGAAGGTCAGGACGTCGTGCTGAGCTGGTCGCCAGAAAGCACGGTCCTGATCGCGGCGGGTTAGATTGGCAATCACCGTCGATTTTGTCGTCGGCGTGGCCGCGGTGGCCTATCCGAACAAGGGTGGCGGATTTTACCAAGACGCTGCTTCGCGGCCGCTCCTCTCGCTTGTCGTGGTGACCATGGGCATGCCTTCCGTTCTTTACCGGCTCTGGTTCCTCGGCCACGGCATTGCCGGCATGCGGCGCAGCATCCTCGGCGCATTCATGCACGGCTCGACCTCAGCGCGGCAGATCGACGGCGCCGATGGGCCTTCCGAGCCCTCTATGGCGTTATAGGTCTTGGCACCGTCGGCCCCCTTAGCGGAGCATGACGCAAAAGGCTGAAACGCCCCCCTTTTCGCCGGCAGCTCAGCCGCTTTCCATCGAAGGGCTTTCAAGGTGGTAGGCGCGTGAGCCCGTTCCTTAGTCCGAAATGATTACTTGCGCTGTAGCTAATGTAGTTACAATCGTATCAAGCCGGAAGCCGCATCGACCGGCCAAGCGCAAGTACTGACTCCGCCGCTGTCTGAAGACAGTCGACCACATTTTTTGCGGCGCGCTCTAAGGGGGAAATCCAATGAGATGGACGATTATTTGTGCGGCACTTGTGATTGCCGGATCCACCGCCACCGTTGCGCACGAGAAGAAGATGGTGGTCAGAACAGAAGTAACGTCAGCCTGCCCCGACCTGTCAGGCACGGTCAAGAAAAAGAGGGAAACAGAGTTGGATTGCCGTTCAACCGGAACTGTCTCCAGCGCAGTCCCGAAAGACAAATCGGAGCCGCGCCTAGGCTACGAAACGGTTAGTCCTGGGATCATATCAATCTTTTAGCTCACAAGCGGCTACGAAGGCGAGCGCCGGCGTGATGCGCTGCCCCTCCCCCTGCGATTGTTCCTTCGATCGGCGACAGCAACGAACGATCTGTGAGGCGGTACGTAAGCGCCACGCCGCTGCCCTCGTGCGGGGCATGAGGTGAATGTGCGAAGAATCCCCCCGATCGCGAGAGACGGAGGGCCTACGTGGGAGCAGACGGCAAAATGGACGTCGA
>NZ_JAMYSE010000077.1:0-30316 GCF_040321795.1 Mesorhizobium sp. M0244
CTCACACCCTATGAGTTCATCTGCAAAATTTGGGCAAAAGAGCCCGAACGGTTCCGACTCGATCCCACCCATCAAACGCCGGGACTAAACACCTAGGATCTGCGCTCCGCTTCGCGTTCGCTCCGCCCCAGGATGACGAAGGCATGGCGTCCTTTGGCTATTAGCAGAATGATCGACGACTGGAGCTTGAACCAAACGGCCCGCCTTTCAGCGGGCCGTTCGTCATGAAATCAGCAGTCTGATCACTGAGCCGGTGCTGGGGCAGGCGCCGGTGCCGGTGCCGGAGCGGGTGCCGGCGCAGGGGCCGGAGCGGGTGCTGGTTCTGCCGGAGCTGGAGCGGGAGCGGGCGTTGCCGGAGCTGCTGGCGCAGGAGCCGGTTCGGCTGGCTTCATCGGCTCGGCGGGTGCAGGAGCCGGAGCCGGGGTGCTGGCTGCGGGCGGTTCGGCAGGCGCAGGTGCCTCGCTACGTCTTCCAAAAACATAATAGGCGACAATTGCCAGGATAACGACAACCAGGGCAATCAGCCAGCCGCTGCCACCGCCGCGACTTGGCCTTGCGGTGCCGGGCGAGGTGAATGGGTCGTTCGGATTGGGTGTGTTCGCCATAAAAGTGTCCTCCGTGGATGAAAAACATCAAGTAATAGCCATCAACGTACAATCGTTGAATGGGTTTCACATTAGGCGTCGAAAACGCCGAAAACAGGGCAATTCTGATCCGGAATCGCTTGCAGGCATGCATTTCCACCGCGAAATGGGTTTCGATCGAGCCAAACCGAACCTTTTTCAGTTTCTTGGCACGAAGCGCGGCTGGTCCGCCGTCG
This sequence comes from Mesorhizobium sp. M0244, assembly GCF_040321795.1. Classification (NCBI taxonomy): domain Bacteria; kingdom Pseudomonadati; phylum Pseudomonadota; class Alphaproteobacteria; order Hyphomicrobiales; family Phyllobacteriaceae; genus Mesorhizobium; species Mesorhizobium sp. M0244. Next base: position 821 of record NZ_JAMYSE010000077.1, read on the forward strand.
CGCCACGAATCAGGGTTGACCCAGCTTGGCAATGATTCGGTGTGCAACTCCGCCGTGCTGTTCAGTTGACGGCGGTGACGGTGTAGCCGGCCTTGCGGAAACCCTCGACCAAGCCTTGCGCTCCAGGAAGGTGCATGGCGCCGACCGCCATGAAGACGTTGCCGCGGGCGAGGATCGGCGCGGCACGATCGACCATCACCTTGTTGCGGCTGGTGATCATGGTCTGCTCGAATTCGGCGTAACCCGATTGGTCGTCGACCTGTTCGGGAATGACGGTCCGAAACAGCGGTACGTACATGCCGGTGTCGCCACGCCGGTAAAGCACGATCATGGTTTCGTTGACGTCGTTCACCTTGTCACCAAGCTTCAGCGTATCGACCAGCCCCTTCAAGTGAAAGGTGATCGGCAGCGAGGCCATGGCGCGCAGCTGGTCGGCGACTGTCTCCAGCCCCTCGACCGATTTGCCCGAAGCCTTGGCGTCCTTGGCAAGCTTGACGTCGAGCACCGGCGCGCCGCCAGCCTGGCGGGCGACTTCGCATGCAGGCAGCGCCACCATCGCTGACAGCAACCAGGGCTTCATCTTGGCGACGGTCGCTGGCGGGATGCCACGCGCATCGAGCGCCTTGTTGACCACCGCCGCATCGTCCGGCGACAGCAGCGACGAAAGCGTCGTCTTGTCGGTGAACATCATCAGATCCGGCTCTTTCAGCAGTGCTGCCATCATCTTCTGCTTGTCGAGCACTTCGGTGGTCTCGATGATGACGGTGCCGGCGGCATCGAATGCCTTCTGCGCGGCGGGCGGCAGCGTGGTGACGCGCGGGTCGGTCACGTACATGGTGCCGAACAGGAAGGACGGTTTTTCGCCTGATTTTTCGAGCTTCCACAGCAAGCCCTTGCCGTTCGGCGTCGCTGCCGCGTCCGCCTCGATCTTGCCGTAGGTGGCCGGGTCGCCCTTTTGCAGCGCGCTCAGCATATCGGTACCGGCGCAGACCGGGGTCTCGGCGCGTGCCTTGCCGGCGGCGAGCAGCGCGATGATGAGGAAGGAGAGGAAAAACAGGGCGTTGAGCGCGACAAGCAGCTTCAGCGACACATGAGTCGCGCGGTCGGCGATGACGATGAGGCGTTTCATGCTGCGGTTCTAGGCGCAAAAAGCGGCAAAACGGTTAACCGGCGCATCAAAATTGTTGCGAGATGGCCACGGATTCATGCATCCATCACGCACGAGGATGTGCTGCTTCATAAATCTCGAGCAGCCTTGCCGTGTCGACGCCGGTGTATATCTGGGTGGTCGACAGGCTGGCATGGCCCAGCAATTCCTGAATGGTGCGCAGGTCGCCGCCACGCCCAAGCAGATGCGTGGCGAAGGAATGGCGCAGCGCATGCGGCGTCGCCGTGTCGGGCAGGTTGAGCGCCGAGCGCAGCTTGGCCATATCGCGCTGGACGATTGCCGGGTTCAGCGGGCCGCCGCGGGCACCGCGAAACAGCAGGCCCTTGGGATCGAGATGCCAGGGGCAGAGGCGGCGGTATTCGGCAATCGCCCGCAGCGCCACCGGCAGCACCGGTACCAGCCGGGTCTTGCCACCCTTGCCGGTGACGCGCAGCACGGTATCACCAGGCGAGGACAGATCGGCGCCCAACAGGCCGAGCGCCTCGGAAATGCGCAAGCCCGAACAGTAAAGCAACGTCAGCACGGCAGCGTTGCGGGCGGCGATCCACGGCTCCTCCGCCAGTTGGCCTTCCACCGACACGACGTGTTTTGCATCGCTTGCCGTCAGCGGCTTGGGCAGTGATTTCGGCTGGCGCGGCGCGCGCAAGGCTGCGGCACCCGCGGCATTGGCGAGGCCGCGCCGTTCGAGGAAACGCAGCAGCGAGCGGATGCCGGCCAGCCCGCGCCCGAGCGTGCGGGCACCGGCGCCCTCGGCACGGCGGGCGGCGAGAAAGCCGCGCAAATCGGCGGGGCGCAGATCGGCGATGTCGGAAATGCCGGGCGAGCCGCCGCAATGGCCGGTGAGGAAATGCAGGAACTGGCGCGTGTCGCGCTCATAGGCCTCGACGGTTTCGGGCGACAGCCGGCGTTCTCGCGCCAGCATCTTCAGCCAGTTCTCGCGCGCCGCCTGAAGGTCGGGTTTCGCCGGTATGAGGAATTCCTGCATTTGCGCTCTTCCAGTATTCCGCCCATCCAATTCTGGGCCATCTTCCGACAGTCGGGTTAGGAAGCGGTGAAGAGCGTCGTCATTGAAATGACGACTGGCTGGGGTTAGAGCAAGGCAAAGGATTTTCCGCAGATGACCAAGCCGCAAAACCCCGTCCAGATGGCCGTGATCGGTGCCGCGCATGGCATCAAGGGCGAATTGCGCGTCAAGAGCTTTACCGGCGATCCGCTGGCGCTGGCCGATTACGGTCCGCTCTATGCCAGGGATGGCCGCGCCTTCCAGATCGTCGACATCAGGCCTGCCAACACCGTGGTGGTGGTGCGCTTTAAGGGCATCAGCGATCGCAATGCCGCCGAGGCGCTCGCTGGCACCGAATTGTTCGTCGACCGTTCGGTGTTGCCGGACGAGGGCGAAGAGGACGAATTCTACCATGCCGACCTCGTCGGGCTGGAGGTCAAGGACGACACTGGTGCGATCATCGGCAAGGTCGTCGCCGTGCACAATTTCGGCGGCGGCGACATTCTCGACGTGACGCTGGCGGAACGCAAAGGCGTGCTCATCCCGTTCACGCAGGCCGCCGTTCCGGAAGTCTCGATCGCCGGCGGCTTTGTCCGCATCGATCCAGCCGCAGCAGGGCTGGTCGAGGACGAGGACGGCGAGCCTCCCGGTGACGACGGTTTCGACCCGAAGGGCAGGCCGCGCGGGCCGAGGGACGCCGGAGGCAACCGGTGAGTTTTTTTGCTTCGGTGCTGACGCTCTATCCCGAAATGTTTCCCGGCGCGCTCGGCCTGTCGCTGGCCGGACGCGCGCTGGAGACCGGCACTTGGTCGCTCGAAACAATCCAGATCCGCGACTTCGCCAGTGATCGTCACCGTACCGTCGACGACACGCCGGCCGGCGGCGGCGCCGGCATGGTGATGCGGGCGGACGTGCTGGCCAGCGCCGTCGACCATGCCTCGTCGCCGGGCGATCGGCGTCCAAAACTGCTAATGAGTCCGCGTGGAAAACCACTGACGCAGCGCCGTGTGCGCGAGCTCGCCGCCGGGCCGGGTGCGGTGATCGTCTGCGGCCGTTTCGAAGGCGTCGACCAGCGGGTCATCGAAGCGCGAGAGCTCGAAGAAGTGTCGATCGGCGACTTCATCCTGTCCGGCGGCGAGCCGGCAGCACTTGTGCTGCTCGACGCGGTGGTGCGCCTGCTGCCCGGCGTCATGGGCAATGCGGTATCGGGCGAGGAAGAGAGCTTTGAAAACGGCCTGCTCGAACATCCGCATTATACGCGGCCGCAGGCGTTCGAGGGCCGGCCGATCCCCGAGGTGCTGATTTCGGGCAATCACAAGAAGATCGCCGCATGGCGGCGGGCCGAAGCGGAGAGGCTGACGAAAGAGCGAAGGCCGGATCTTTTAGCCGCTCAGCCCTTGTCGAAATAGTAAAATGCCAGGAACAGGCCGACCGCGATGACGAAGCCGCGCACCGCGTTCTGTGGGACGCGCCTGGCGATCCAGACGCCGGCATAGCCGCCGAGCGCGCCACCCGGGATCATGATGATCGCCTGCAGCCAGGCGATGACGCCGCCGGAGACGAAAACCAGGATGGCTATTGCCGCGATAACCACGGCCAGCATGTTCTTCAGTGCATTCAGCCGGTGATAGTCGCCGGACTGGGTGAGGCCGAGAGTTGCCAGCATCATGACGCCCATGCCGGCGCCGAAGAAGCCGCCATAGACGGCGGTGGCGAACTGCGCCAGGGAACCGACCAGCGAACCCACCGCGGCCTCATGCCCGGGCTTGGGCGCCGGCTTCAGCCATGGCCCGGCAGCGAACAATGCGGTTGCCGCCAGCAGCAGCCACGGCACCAAGGCGCGGAACGACGGGTTGTCGAGCGCCAACAGGATTAGCGCGCCAGCCAGCGCCCCGAGAGCCGAAATGAGGCTGAGCAGCAGTGCGCCGCGCCAGAAATGCTTGATGTCGTCCCAATAGGCGAGCGTCGAGGTGATGTAGCCGGGGAACTGCGTCACCGACGATGTCGCATTGGCGACGATCGGCGGCAGGCCGGCCAGCGTCATGGCGCCAAAGGTTATGAACGTGCCGCCGCCGGCAACGGCGTTGACCGCGCCTGATAGAAAGCCGGCGAGGAAGAGCAGGACCGCGTCCAAAATTGGCATGAGGGCCGTCGTCGCTGGAGGAAAATGCCTATCATCCGGCTTAGAAAGCTTGACGCGCGGGCGCAACCCCCTGGACCACAAGCGATCGCAGGAGTGCCACAGCGGGCGCTAGTCAAAAAGGAACGCGGCACCAAAAAAGAAACAGCGAAGACGTGACAACGCGCCGAAATAGCTGTATGTGCGCGCCGAACCGGAAGAAAAATTTGCCGGACCCGTCAACAATGACGGTGTAGTCGCCCCTGCCCGATGTTCTCGAACAGATGTTCTCGAACGAAGGGCATAGCCGAGCGGTCGATGGGACTGCAAGGCGAGTGTCGGACGCTCTGACTGTCGGAAGAACAAGAAGTGGATTTTTGAGATGGACATCCTCCGTCAGCTCGAGGCCGAGCAGGCCGCCAAGATCGAAGCCAAGCGCAAGCTCCCCGAATTCCAGCCCGGCGATACCGTGCGCGTCCAGGTCCGCGTGACCGAAGGCACCCGCACCCGCGTCCAGGCCTATGAGGGCGTGGTCATCGCCCGCGCCGGCGCCGGCTTCCAGGAAAGTTTCACCGTCCGCAAGATCTCCTACGGCGAAGGTGTAGAGCGTGTGTTCCCGGTCTATTCGCCGATGGTCGAGGGCGTCGAGATCGTGCGCCGCGGCAAGGTGCGTCGCGCCAAGCTGTATTATTTGCGTGACCGTCGCGGCAAGTCGGCCCGTATTTCGGAAAACACCGGCGTGCGCGCCCGCAAGCTCAACGATGAGGAGCGTGATGCGCTGAACGCCGAGAAGGCGCGCATCGAGGCCGAGAAAGTGGCCGCCGCCCAGGCGCTGGCCGCCGAGAAGGCAGCGCAGGACGCCGCCGAGAAGAAGGCCGCCGACGAGGCCGCCAAGGCCGCGGAAGCAGCTGCCGCCGAATAAGGCGTCTTCAAACCCATGTTTTCGGAAAGGCGGCTTCGGCCGCCTTTTTGGTTCGCGAGGTGGATTCGATTTTGCCGGGCCGCATCGGTCCACAATCGATACGGATCGTTCCGTAATCCCTCCGTTGAAAGCATTGGAATTCATTTTCATGCCGAGCGGCGCATCGGACCGGCTTGCAAGGCGCCTGCGGAAAGCTAAAGTCGGCGCCGGATTTCCTGCATGCCTCGGCCGATCGAGGCGGTTCAGTTCCTGGGGAGCGCGTCATGACCAAATCGAAACTGCTGCTGGCCGGCCTGGTGGCCTGCCTTCTCGTGCCTGTCGCGGCTCTGGCGCAGGCGCTGCCCGACCTCGGCGGCAAGAAAGTGGTGGTGGTGACCGAAAACGCCTATCCGCCGCTGCAGTTTATCGATGCAAAGACCGGCAAGCAGATCGGCTGGGAATATGACGCGATGAACGAGATCGCCAAACGGCTGAATTTCAAGGTCGAGTACCAGAACACCTCCTGGGACGCGATGATCCAGGCGGTTTCCGACAACCAGTACAACATCGGCATGACCGGCATCACGATCAAGGACGACCGCAAGCAGAAGGTCGATTTCTCCGATCCCTACATGCGCTCGGAACAGTTCATGCTGGTGCGCGGCGACGAGAAGCGCTTCACCGACGCCAAGACGTTTGCCGCCTTCAAGGACGGGCTGATCGGCGCGCAGGCCGGCACCACGCCGTTCTACACCGCCGTCTACAGCGTGCTCGACGGCAATGAGCAGAACCCGCGCATAAAGCTGTTCGAGACGTTCGGCGCGACGGTGCAGGCGCTAAAGGCCGGCGACGTCGACGTCGTGCTCACCGACGGCACCGCCGGCAAGGGCTATGTCGATGCGTCCAATGACGGGCTGAAGCTGATCGGCGGTCCGCTCGGCACCGAGGATTTCGGCTTCATCTTCCCCAAGGGCTCGGATCTGGTGGGGCCGGTCAACGCCGCGATCGCCGCGCTGAAGGCCGACGGCACGCTCGACGCGCTCAATAAGAAGTGGTTCCTCGACTACAAGATGGGGGCAGTAGTTAGTCTTGGCGCTTCGGCTTTCGCTAGTCGCTAACGTTGATGAACAGGATTGGCCGTCACCAGCGCTTTCGCCAATCGCTAACCTTGCAAAGGAGGCACTGCCGACCTCCCTTGCGGGAGAGATCTCCGGTATCTGCTTTGCCAGCGTCGCTTGATGCCCCCTGCACCTCCATCATCCACGCCAAAACCCGACTTCCCGTGGTGGCTTGCGGTGGCCGTGGCGATCGCGCTGGCCGCCGCCGTCTTCATCGCCGCCAGCGACCTCTATGCCCCGGTTTTCGCGACCGTCGCCAAGGGCATCGGCGTCACTATCTTCGTCACCGTGATTGCCTTCGCGCTGGCTTGCGCCATCGGGCTTGCCGTCGCGCTGATGGGGCTTTCGGGCTCGCGCTGGCTCAGCCAGATCGCCCGCTTCTATGTCGAGATCATCCGCGGCGTGCCGATCCTGGTGCTGTTGTTCTGGATCGCCTTTGCCGGCGCGCCGGCCTTCGTCGCGGCGTGGAACGCACTGACGGCGCCGCTGCAAAGCGCCGGCCTGTTCGGCGAACTGCTGGTACGCGACGTGTCGTTGCTATGGCGCGCCATCATGGCGCTGACCATCGGCTATTCGGCCTTCATCTCGGAGGTTTTCCGCGCCGGCATCCAGGCGGTCGAGAAAGGCCAGATCGAGGCGGCCAAGGCGCTCGGGCTGACGCGCACGCAGCGCTTTCGGCTGATCGTCTTTCCGCAGGCGATCCGCACCATTCTGCCGCCGCTCGGCAATGATTTCGTCGCTATGGTCAAGGATTCTTCGCTGGTCTCGGTGCTCGGCGTCGCCGACATCACCCAGATGGGCAAGATCTACGCCGCGGGCTCGTTCCGCTTCTTCGAGACCTATTCGATCGTCGCCTATATCTATCTCATCCTGACTGTCGGTCTGTCACTGGCCTTGCGGTCGCTGGAGAAGCGGCTGCGCCACCAGAATGGGGAATAGAAGGCGGGCGAAGGAGGCGCTACTATCGAGTGAATGCGACCGCCCCAGGAGGACCCATGATCGTCGACAAAGCCAATGCGGCGCTGGAATCGGTCTATACGGCCGATACGCCTGAGGCGCTCGCCAAGGCCTATGCAGAATGGGCCGCGACCTATGACGGCGAAACCGCGGCGCTCGGCTATCTCCTGCCGTTCCTGATCACCGCCTGGGTGGCGCGCCATGTGCCATCAGGCGAAGGGCCGCTGCTCGACGCCGGCTGCGGCACCGGCCTGTCGGGACCGTCGCTCAAGGCGCTCGGCTACCACGACATTGCCGGGCTCGACCTGTCGCAAGACATGCTGAAAATTGCCGGCAGTCGGCAGGCCTACAGCGAGCTGAAACAGGCGATGCTCGGCGGGCCACTGCCTTGGCCCGATGGCCATTTCCGCGCGTTCTTCTCGACCGGCGTGTTCACCATCAGCCATGCGCCGGCGTCCGGCCTGCCGGAGCTGGTGCGCATCACCAAGAAGGGCGGCCACGCCATCTTCACGGTTCGCGACCAGGTTTTTGCAAGCGGCGGGTTTCGCGACGTCTTTGACGAACTGGAGCAGGCGACAAAATGGCGGCCGGTCGAAGAGAGCCCGTGGTTCCGCTGCTACGCGATCGCCGAGCCCGAGGCGCTGGTGAAGACCTTCGTGTTCGAGGTGCTTTGAAGCGCCTGTTTGCAGGACTTGGGTTCCTCGCCCTCGCGTAGCGGGGGAGGAACCCAGGTTCTGCGAAGGCAGCCGCGATTGCTGAAAAGCCAAAACATTGATAAGAGCAGCGCCATGGAAGAGCTTTTTGGCGATCCGGCCTATAAGGGTTTCGTGCTGCAGGACAGAAAACGCCTGCCGTCGCGATTTTCCGCGCGCGTCTGCGGGGCACTGACCAGCCGACTTAGCTAGGGCGATCCGCCAGGCTGTTTCGCCGGGCCGACCGGCGTCCTTTTCCCTTTTTAAATCGACGGATTTATGCACATGAGCGCACCGCGCACCCTCTACGACAAGATTTTCGACGACCATGTCGTCGACCGCCAGGACGACGGCACCTGCCTGCTCTATATCGACCGCCACCTGGTCCACGAAGTGACCAGCCCGCAGGCTTTCGAAGGCCTGCGCATGACCGGCCGCAAGGTTCGGCATCCGGAAAAGACGCTGGCCGTGGTCGATCACAATGTGTCGACCTCGCCGGAACGCAAATTCGGCATCAAAAATGAAGAAAGCCGCATCCAGGTCGAGGCGCTGGCCAAGAACGCTAAGGATTTTGGCGTCGAGTATTATTCAGAGAAGGATATCCGCCAGGGCATCGTCCACATCATCGGCCCGGAGCAAGGCTTTACGCTGCCCGGCATGACCATCGTCTGCGGCGACAGCCACACCTCGACGCACGGCGCTTTCGGCGCCTTGGCGCATGGCATCGGCACCTCGGAAGTCGAGCACGTGCTGGCGACGCAGACGCTGATCCAGCGCAAGGCCAAGAACATGCTGGTGCGCGTCGACGGCGCGCTGCCGGAAGGCGTCACCGCCAAGGACATCATCCTCGCCATCATCGGCGAGATCGGCACTGCCGGCGGTACCGGCTATGTCATCGAATATGCCGGCGAGGCGATCCGCGCGCTGTCGATGGAAGGCCGCATGACGATCTGCAACATGTCGATCGAAGCCGGCGCGCGCGCCGGCCTGATCGCGGCCGACGAGACGACCTTCGCCTATGTCAAGGACAAGCCGCGCGCTCCCAAAGGCGAAGCCTGGGATGCCGCGCTTGCCTATTGGAAGACGCTCCAATCCGACGAAGGCGCGCATTTCGACAAGGTGGTCGTGCTCGACGCGGCAAAACTGCCGCCGATCGTCTCCTGGGGTTCCTCGCCCGAGGACGTCGTCTCGGTGCAAGGCATCGTGCCGAACCCGGATGACATCACTGATGAGAACAAGCGCAGCTCCAAGCAACGCGCGCTCGACTATATGGGCCTGACGCCGGGCACCAAGATCACCGATATCGAAGTTGACCGCGTCTTCATCGGCTCCTGCACCAATGGCCGCATCGAGGATCTGCGCGCCGCCGCCAAGGTGATCGAGGGCAAGAAGGTCAATCCGCGGGTCAATGCGATGATTGTGCCGGGCTCCGGCCTGGTCAAGGAACAGGCAGAAGCCGAAGGTCTCGACAAGATCTTTCTCGCCGCCGGTTTCGACTGGCGCGAGCCGGGCTGCTCGATGTGCCTTGCCATGAACGACGACCGGCTGAAGCCGCATGAGCGCTGCGCCTCGACCTCGAACCGCAATTTCGAAGGGCGCCAAGGCTTCAAGGGCCGCACCCATCTGGTGTCGCCGGCAATGGCGGCGGCGGCGGCGATCGCCGGCCATTTCGTCGACATCCGCGAGTGGAAATAGCACCCGGAGCACCGGGATCTGATATGACTTGCCCGAGCCGCAATGCGGTTCGGGCCTTTCTTCAGCCGGGGCGCCTGATGAATTCGTGGAATTCCTCACGGCGGCCGGGTTGATCCTTCGCCACGACCAGCGCCAGTTGGCGCTCGTCGAAAAGCTTGAACCATTCGTCCCATTCAACCAGTTCGTAGCCGCCGGCATGGACCGGGCGTTCGGCCTCGTCCTGGTCCTGGTAGGCGTGCTGGCCGAAGACCAGCCTCAGCATGGCCTGCGTTCCGGTTTCGGGCGACACGTCGACGATCGCCGGAAAGCCGGCGCGCGCCGCGACCCATGAGCGAATTGCATCGTGATCGGTCAGCATGATCGTGTCGGCCATCAGAGCGTCTCCTGGTTGCCGTCGTGAAACGCCGCCCGCCGTTCCCGGTTCCGTCTAGCAGCTTCACCGACGCATCCGTCGTATATTCGCCTTCGCTTAACCGCTTGTTTGGGCTTCCGCTCTAAGGTCTCCTGAGGGGAAGCGAGGGGAAGTTACAGCGCTTGGACACCGGCCTGCTCATAGCGCTGCTCAATCCAGGCATCGCCCTCACACTCGGCGCGGCATTTCTCGTGCTGTGGTTCTATCAACGCCACCGTCCCTATCTGATCGTGCTGGCGGCGGGCTACTCGGCCTCGGCCGCAGGCTTCCTGCTCCAGTATTTCACGCTGCCGGTCGGTATGGCGCCGACCAAGCTCATGTCCATCCTATGCTTCACCTTTGCGACCTGCTGTCTCGCCGGCGCGGTCATTGCACGCTATGGGCGGCGCGTGCCTTATCCAGCGATCGGCATTCTGGCGGGCGGCGGCCTGGCCGCGGTCTCGTGGTTTCTCTTTGCCCGGCCGGATATCACCTGGCGGATCCTTGCCATCAATTTCAGCTTCGGCGGCATCAGCCTGGTTGTCGCGGCCGAGTTGCGCGCGGTGCGCAACAACGGTCCGACGGAAATGATCCTGTTCGTGCTGTCGCTGCTTTCCGGTCTGAACTTCCTGGTGCGGACCCTTGCCGTTGTCATCGCGCATGGGCCGTTCACGAGCTATGAAGGGCTTTACTCCTCGTCCTATTGGACGACGGCGCTGCTGTCGCATGCACTGCTGTCGCTGCTTATCGCGCTTTGCCTGTTCGGCGCCGCCGCGCTCGATGTGATGAAGGCCCTGAAGACCGAAACCCTGACGGACCCGCTATCGGGCCTGCTCAACCGCCGCGGCTTCGAGGAGCGCGCCATGCTTGTCCTGCAGTACTGTGCCACGGCGCGGTTGCCGGTTGCGCTGGTGCTGGCCGATCTCGATCATTTCAAGGCGCTCAACGATCAGCATGGCCACGCGGCCGGGGATCGCGTCATCGCCGACTTCGCCGCCAAGCTTCTGTCGGCTGCAGGCACGCGCGGCGTTGCTGGCCGCATCGGCGGCGAGGAGTTCGCCGTGCTTTTGCCGCTCAGCGACCTTGGCGCGGCAAGATTGTTTGCCGAAGCCATTCGCATGCTCTATTCGGCGGGCAGAATCGACGGGCTTCCGCCTGACACAAGAGTGACCGCGAGCTTCGGCGTGGCCGCCCGTACCGGCGACGAAGGGCTGGACCCGCTGATGCGCCGTGCCGACGAAGCGCTCTACAAAGCCAAGAGGAATGGCCGCGACAGCGTGTGCCTGTCCTATCAGCGGCCTGAAACGGTGTTCTTTCCCCATCGGACCAGTGCCGGCTGAGCGTCAGCGGCGGCCTCGAATTAACGTCTTTTTCGCGCCTCGGTGGTTTGCTGTTCGGCGGGGAGTGCCAAAAACGCAATGGGCAGCGCCAATTTCATCCTGGTGATCAACCTGTTCGTTGCCGGGCTGCTGGCGGCGGCCTTCATGACGATCGCCGTCTATGACGCAGGGCGGGTGTCGGCTCGCCGGCTTGCGTTCGGCTATGTACTGGGCATGGCCTATTTCGCCATCGAATTCAGCATCCCTGCCTTCGACAATGCACGACCGGTGGTTGTTGCAGCCTTTGCCGCTTTCCTTGGCGCTACCGTCGCCTTCAATGGCGGGCTTGCCCATAAATACGGCGTTTCGCGCCCGTGGCCGCCGATGCTCTTCTTCCTGGTCTTCGCCACCGTGGCGGTCTACTTCGTACAGGACCTGCCACGTCAATCCTTTGTGCGAATGGCGGCCTACCAGCTTCCCTATGCGGCTATGCAATTCACCGGGCTGACGATCGTCTTGTCGTCCAGGCAAAGACGCGAGCGGCTCGACTATATGCTGATGGCTGTCCTGGCGGCCAGCACCTTGCAGTTCGCCAGCAAACCCTTCATCGCCCATGCGCTTGGCGGCTGGGGCGCCAACCCGCAATCTTATGCGCAGACCAGCTACGCGTTGGTGTCGCAGTCTATCGGCACCGTGTTCGGCCTGGCGCTTGCGCTGGTGACGTTGGCTATCCTGGTCCGCGACGTGCTCGCCGAGGCGACGTCGAAATCGGAAACCGATACGCTTTCACGGCTGCTCAACCGTGGCGGCTTCGAGCGCCATGCCGAGATCGCACTGCGCGACGCCATGCGGCGGGCTGTCCCGGCGGCACTGGTCATTGCCGATCTCGACCATTTCAAGCGCATCAACGATACGTACGGCCACGCGTCCGGCGATCGGGTCATCGAGACCTTTGCCGGTTTTCTCCGCGATGCCGCGGCCGACCATCATGTCGCCGGCCGCATCGGCGGCGAGGAATTCGCTATTTTCCTGCCGGGGACCAACCTCGCCGCCGCCCGGCTCTTCGCCGAGGGCACGCGTACCGCCTTCGGTGCCACGCCCATCGACTGCCTGCCGGCGGATCATCGCTGCAGCGCCAGTTTCGGCGTTGCCGAGCTTGGTTCGGGCGAAAGCTTTTCCGACCTGCTGCGGCGCGCCGACAAAGCGCTCTATCAGGCGAAGGGCAGCGGCCGCGATTGCGTGCGTGTCTCGGCCGGGCCGGCCGCTGCCCAGCCGGCGCCGGCGACAAACGGCAGCGCGGCCGTCAGCGGCAGGGGCTGAGCTCCGGCATCTCGCCGTCGGCGAGGCCGTACATATAGCTGCGGCCCTTCACGAAAACCGGCGGCCTGTAGCAGTCGCCGCCGCGGACATCGTCCGATTCGTTTTCATAGATCACGTCGGGCTGGCCGGCGCTGGTGTAGTCGGACAATTCCTTGGCGAGCTTGCCCTCGCCGACGAGAATACGCTTGTAGCCGGCGGCGCTTTCGATGACGAGATTGCCGAAGGAATCGGCGTAGACGCGGTCGTGGTGGCGCGCCCCGGCAAGTGCCGGTGCGGCGATGCCGACGGCGAGCGCCGCCAATACGAGCCCGGGAAGGCGCGATCTTGCTGAATTCGAATGCACGGCGTGCTGCTCCATTGCTGAGAGGCAAGCCTCCTCGAATCAGAAATTAACCTTTTATTAACCTTTGTTAAGAGGGCAACCGCCGCCGCTGCGAGGTCTCGGAAAACATGGTTAATATCCGGCGGCCCACCGGCCATCATTCGGCCATGCTTGTTCCCACCATCGCCGGCATCGAGCGCGACTCAAAAAGCATGAAAATCCGGTGGCTTGCCGGAACATCGCGGCCGGTTCGATGGGCGGGGAAAGCAGCATATGATGTTACGCCGAACGTTTCGGATGGCGCTGGGCATTCCGCCTCTGCTGGTTGCCGCCGCCTGCGCGCCGCAGAGCAGTGCGCCCAAGCTCGGGAATACAGTGGCCGCGTCTGCCGCGATCACTCCCACCCAATCGACGGCACCGCAGCCGCGCATGGCAACGTACAAGTGCGCCGACGGCGGCATAATGACCATCGAGAATCTCGGGACGTCGGTGCGCGTGCTCGGCCCGGACGGCACCAGCGCCGAGTTGCCGGCCTCACCCGCCAATCAGACAAGCCGTTACGGCGAGGCGCATGACGCAATCGTGATCGACGGGCGCGATGCGCTGGTGATGAAGGGCGGTGCCTCACCGGTGGTCTGTACACGCTGATCGACCCGGCGCGGCAGCCATGTTCCGCAGTGCAGCGACGTTGTGCCGGCTCAAGCCCACAGCCTAATCGATTGAAGCCAAAAGCCTGGCTTTCATCAGACTAAATTACGTTTTCAAAACGATTTTCCGGCTTTGACGCGGTGCAAAAAGAGCATTAGAAACCGGCTGTCCGAAGTCGCAACCGGAAGCGGCAATGCCGCATTTCCACCTGAGGCTCCAGAGACGCCGAACTGGGGGAGCCATGAGCAAATCACCAGCCACCCGCGAATTTGCCAGACGTGAACGGCCGCTTTCGCCGCATCTGACCGTCTATCGGCCGCCGATCACGATGACGATGTCGATCGTCCATCGCATCACCGGCGGGGCGCTCTATTTCGGCACGCTGCTGGTCGCGCTGTGGCTGATGGCGGCGGCGAGTTCGGAGGCGACCTTCAATGCCATCAACTGGGCCTTCGGCTCGTGGCTCGGACGGCTGGTGCTGTTCGGCTACACCTGGGCGCTGATGCACCACATGCTGGGCGGTGTGCGTCATCTGATCTGGGACACCGGCACGGGCCTTGAAAAGCATACGGCGTCGAGGATCGCCTGGGCGACGCTCGCCGGCTCCGTTGTACTGACGCTGCTGATCTGGATCGCCGGCTATATGGCGCGGGGAGCCTGACATGAGCAGCAAAAACACCGACATGCGCACGCCGCTGGCCAAGGTCCGCGGCCTCGGTTCCGCCCGCGAAGGCACCGGCCATTTCTGGCGTCAGCGGCTGACGGCGATTTCCAACATCCCACTGATATTGTTCTTCGTCGGCTTCCTGATTGCGCTCAATGGCGCCAGCTATGGTGAGGTGCGCGCCGCACTTGCCAATCCGTTCGTGGCGCTGGTCCTGGCGTTGGTGCTGCTGTCGGTGCTCTACCATATGCGGCTCGGCATGCAGGCGATCATCGAAGACTATGTGCATGGCGAGGGCACCAGGCTGGCGCTGCTCGCCCTCAACACATTTTTCCCCCTAGTGGTCGGCGTCGCCTCGGTCTTCGCCCTGCTTAAACTGGCTTTTGGAGGCTGATTTTTGGCCAAGGACGCGAAGAACGCCAACACGGCTTCCGCCTATACCTATGTCGACCACAAATTCGATGTCGTGGTCGTCGGCGCCGGCGGTGCCGGCCTGCGCGCGGCGCTCGGCATGGCCGAACAGGGCCTGCGCACCGCCTGCATTACCAAAGTGTTCCCGACGCGTTCGCATACCGTCGCGGCGCAGGGCGGCATCGCCGCCTCGCTCGCCAATATGGGCCCCGACAACTGGCAGTGGCATCTCTTCGACACCGTCAAGGGCTCGGATTGGCTGGGCGATACCGACGCGCAGGAATACATGGTGCGCGAGGCGCCGGCGGCGGTCTACGAACTCGAACATTACGGCGTTCCCTTCAGCCGCACGGAGGACGGGAAAATCTACCAGCGGCCGTTCGGCGGCATGATGATGAATTTCGGCGAGGGGCCGCCGGTGCAGCGCACCTGTGCTGCCGCCGACCGCACCGGCCATGCCATGCTGCACACGCTCTATGGCCAGTCGCTGAAGCACAATGCGCAGTTCTTCATCGAGTATTTCGCGCTCGACCTGATTATGGAGCCGGACGGCACCTGCACCGGCGTCGTCGCCTGGAACCTCGACGACGGCACCATCCACCGTTTTTCGGCCAAAATGGTGGTGCTGGCGACCGGCGGCTACGGCCGTGCCTATTTCTCGGCCACCTCGGCGCATACCTGCACCGGCGATGGCGGCGGCATGGCAGCACGGGCAGGCCTGGCGCTGCAGGACATGGAGTTCGTGCAGTTCCATCCGACCGGCATCTACGGCGCCGGCTGCCTGATCACCGAGGGTGCGCGCGGCGAGGGCGGCTATCTCGTCAATTCCGAGGGCGAGCGCTTCATGGAGCGCTATGCACCGTCGGCCAAGGACCTTGCTTCCCGAGACGTGGTCTCACGCTGCATGACGCTGGAGATCCGCGAAGGCCGTGGCGTCGGTCCCAAGAAGGACCATATTTTTCTCCACCTCGACCACCTTGATCCGGCCGTTTTGCACGAAAGGCTCCCGGGTATTTCGGAGTCAGCAAAGATCTTTGCGGGCGTCGACCTGACCAAGGAACCGATCCCGGTGCTGCCAACCGTCCACTACAATATGGGCGGCGTGCCGACCAATTACTGGGGCGAGGTGCTGAACCCGACGGCGTTGAATCCGGACCAGGTGTCGCCCGGGCTGATGGCGGTCGGTGAGGCCGGCTGCGCCTCGGTGCACGGCGCCAACCGGCTGGGCTCGAACTCGCTGATCGACCTGGTGGTGTTCGGCCGCGCGGCGGCGATCCGGGCCGGGCAGGTGATCGACCGCACATCGGCGGTCCCGTCGCCCAACGAGGCCTCGGTCGAGAAGATCATGGACCGCTTCGACCGGCTGCGCCACGCCAACGGCTCGACGCCGACAGCGGTTTTGCGCGAAAAAATGCAGAAGGCGATGCAGGAGGACGCTGCGGTATTCCGCACCCAGGAATCGCTGGAAAGCGGCAGCAACCGCATTTCGCAGATCTGGGGCGAACTCAGCGACGTCAAGGTGTTCGACCGCTCGATGATCTGGAACTCCGATCTGGTCGAGACGCTGGAGCTGGAAAACCTGATGGCCAACGCCATCACCACCGTCTATGGCGCCGAGGCGCGCAAGGAAAGCCGCGGCGCCCATGCGCGCGAAGATTTTTCGGCCCGCGACGACGCGGTCTGGCGCAAGCACACGCTGGCCCGGCTCAACGAGGCCGGCGAGGTGGCGCTCAGCTACCGGCCGGTGCACACCGAAACGCTGCTTAGGGAAGCAGACGGCGGCATCAACCCGGCCAAGATCGCGCCAAAGGCCAGGGTGTATTGACGATGGCGCTGGCGGCAGCTGGATATTCCGGCACGCCCCTTCCGGCCAAGCTCGGCCTGAAGGACGGGATGACCGCCGCGTTTATCGCACTGCCGGCGGAACTCGACGATCTGGCCGAAGCCGTCGACTTTGCCCATGTCGACAGGCTGGCCGACTGGTCGAAGATTTCAAATGCTGCCTTGAAATACGATGCCGTTCACGCCTTCACCAGACAGCGTGCAGAGATCGAGGACCGTCTCGCCGACGTCGAAGCGGCGATCAAGCGCGACGGCATGGTCTGGGTGTCCTGGCCGAAAAAGGCGTCGAAAGTGCCGACCGACGTCACCGAGGACGTTATCCGCGCCGAGGCGCTGAAGCTCGACCTCGTCGACGTCAAGGTCGCCGCCGTCAACGGGATCTGGTCCGGGCTGAAGCTCGTCATCCGAAAGGACCTGAGGTAATGGTCGAACTGACGCTTCCGAAAAACTCGAAGATCATGGCCGGAAAAACCTGGCCGAAGCCGGAGGGTGCCACCAATCTGCGCGAATACCGCATCTACCGCTGGTCGCCGGATGATGACGAGAACCCGCGCATGGACACCTATTTCGTCGACATGGACGATTGCGGGCCGATGGTGCTCGACGCGCTGCTCTGGATCAAGAACAAGATCGACCCGACGCTGACGCTGCGCCGCTCCTGCCGCGAGGGCATTTGCGGCTCTTGCGCCATGAACATCGACGGGTCGAACACGCTGGCCTGCACCAAGGGCTGCGACGACATTTCCGGCGCGATCAAGGTCTATCCGCTGCCGCACATGCAAGTGGTCAAGGACCTGGTGCCCGACCTCACCAATTTCTACGCCCAGCATGCCTCGATCGAGCCGTGGCTGAAGACGGTGTCGCCCGAGCCGGCCAAGGAATGGCTGCAAAGCCACGAGGACCGCGAGAAGCTCGACGGGCTCTACGAATGCATATTGTGCGCTTGCTGCTCGACCTCCTGCCCGAGCTACTGGTGGAACGGCGAGCGCTATCTCGGCCCGGCGACACTGCTGCAGGCCTATCGCTGGCTGATCGATTCCAGGGACGAGGCCACGGGCGAGCGGCTCGACAATCTCGAAGACCCGTTCCGGCTCTATCGCTGCCACACCATCATGAACTGCGCCCAGACCTGCCCGAAGGGGCTCAACCCGGCCAAGGCGATCGCCGAGATCAAGAAGATGATGGTGGAGCGACGGGTATAGCGGCGGACGGGTTGTGCTGCAGGGATCATCTCGTCGGTAGTGATCCTTCGCGCCCCCCTCTGTCCTGCCGGACATCTCCCCACAAGGAGGGAAATCGGCAGCTGACATCGCCCGTCTGCAATGTTGGAGGTTGGCGAAAGCCGACGTGACATCCAATCTCCCCCCAAGTGGGGGAGATGTCCGGCAGGACAGAGGGGCGCCGTCCCTCCAGCCTCAGAAGGGTAGCCGATCCTATGACCGATATCGAATTGCCCATCCTCTCCCCCATCGAAGCGCGCGTGCTCGGCTGCCTGATCGAGAAGAAGGAGCTGACGCCGGACGTCTATCCGCTGACGCTCAATGCAGCACTTGCCGCCGCCAACCAGAAGACGGCGCGCGAGCCGGTGATGTCGGTCGAGCTTGCCGAGGTCAGACGGGCGCTTGGCCAGCTGGAGCAGAAGGGCCTCGTCAGGCAGGTGTTTGCGTCGCGCGTCGAACGCTACGAGCATGTCGTGGCGCAGCGCTTTTCCCTGACCTCGGCGCAGATCGCACTGCTTGGCCTGTTGTTGTTGCGCGGCCCGCAGACAGCCTATGAATTGCTGGCACGAAGCGAGCGCATGGCACGGTTGCCGTCGATCGACGAGCTTCGCGGCAATCTCGATCTGCTGATCGGCCGCAGGCCGCCGCTCGTGCAGCAGATCGATCACGGCCCCGGCCAGCGCGAAGACCGTTATGTCCATCTCCTCAGTGGGCCGCCGCAGCTGTCGGCTGCCGCCGCGCCCCTGCCGTCCTCGCCGGCCTCGGATCTGGAAATGCGCGTGCAGGCCCTCGAGGAAGAAATTGCCGAGCTGCGCGCCCGAATCGACGCGCTGACCGGCGACAGACGATAACGAACCTTCGATACGTCGGCGGACAGCGCCCCTTCTGCCTTGGCGGACATCTCCCTACGAGGGAAGATTGGACGTCATCCCTGGCTTCCGCCAATCTCTAACGCTGAAAAGAGGGCGAGACCGGCGAAGCTGCCAATCTCCCCCTCGTGGGGGAGATGCCCGGCAGGGCAGAGGGGGGCGCGAAGGATCGTCGACGTTTATATCCTTCGCTGGTCTGCCGATGGCTCTCTCAGCCGAGCCTGGCGTCGAGCGATACCTTGATGGCGCCGAGCGCCTTTGACACCGGGCATTCGGCTTTGGCCTTCTCGGCCAATTCCTTGAACTTGGCGGCATCGATGCCCGGCACCTTGCCGACCAGCGTGATCGCGCTGCCGGTGATGCCGGTGCCGGGGACCAGCGTCACCACGGCCTTGGCGTCGAGCTCGGAAGCCGGAGTGCCATTTTCGGCGAGAAAATGCGAAAGCTGCATGGCATAGCAACCGGCATGGGCGGCGGCGATCAGCTCTTCCGGATTGGTGCCGGATTTGCCGCTCTCGTCCTCGAAACGCATCTTGGCGGAATAGGGCGTGCCCTTCAGCGTCCCGCTCTGGGTTTCGAGCGTGCCTTTGCCTTCCTTGAAACTGCCTTTCCAAACGGCGTTGGCGGTGCGGTCCATCAATTCCTCCTTGATTGTCGTGATTGAGCCCGTAGTCGGCGTCCGGTCGACTATAGCGCGCGCTGGAGCGAAGGCCACCCACGCTTTCGTATCGGCGGCAGCGTGACGCATCATGTCGAGCGAAAAAAATTCGAAAAAAATACGCGTGCAAAAATGTCGACTTCCATCTGTCCCGGCCGTCCTGCGGGCGGCCATGGACTTGGTGGCCGGATGGAGGACCACATGAACAATCTGTTTTCTGCTCACTGGACAAGCACCGGCCACAGGGCCGGTGAACAACAAGCCGACTGGTCGCGCCTGCAGCCCTCCGGCTTCGGCCGACTGCTTGCGGCGATTGCCATTATCGGGATTGCGGTGTCTCTTCTCGACTATGCTGCGGCCGGTCTCGATTCTACGGCAGGCAAGGGCTCCGCGGAGATTTCCGTAGCCTCGTCTTCCACTTCAAGCCAGGAATGGAGATAAAAATGAAGTATGTTTGTCTGGTCTATGGTGAAGAAAAAGATCTCTACGCAATGACGCCCGAGAGGCTGGCCAAGCTCGACGCCGATTCGATGGCCCATGACCGGTCATTGGACCAACGCGGGATGCTGATCATCGCGCAGGCGCTGCAATCGGTGAAAACGTCGAAAACCGTTCGCAGGCGCCAGGGCAAGCGGCTGGTCACCGACGGCCCCTTCGCCGAAACCAAGGAGCAGTTGCTCGGCTTCGTCATGATCGAGGCCGAGAGTCTCGACGGGGCGCTGGAGATCGCGGGCGAGATTCCGCTGGCCGAAATCGGCACGATCGAGGTGCGGGCGATCTACAACGTGCCGGGATCATAGAGATCTCGATAGCTGCTCCGCGGAGCGGTGCCGACCAACAACTGGCGCGGGCTTTCGCTTTCTTCGTCGGACGCAACTTTTGCGTGTTGAAGCGAAGCAATACTTCTCCTATCGTCGCCGAGATTGGGGGATCTCGGGGCATGCATATACTGATTGCGGCAATCGGCCTGTTGGGAGCAGCGGCCTTCTGGTGGTACCGGCTGAAGATCATGAACGACGCGGCGCGTGAGGTTGCCGACGTCGTCGGCCGGGTCCAGGGCAATGTGCGCCGCAAGAAACTGCGCAAGCAGGCGGCGCTCTCGCCGCTGACGGCGATCGACGATCCGGTCGTGGCGGCCGCGACGCTGATCACCGCCATCGTCTCCGAGAATGGTCCCATGCTGCCGCAACGCGAAGCCGCCATTCGATCGGTGATTTCGGAGATTGCCGACAAAAAGCAGACCGATGAGGCGGTGATCTATGCAAAATGGGCGGCTTCGCAAATCGATGACGCCACGATCGTCATCGACAAGCTGGCGCCGTTCCTGCGCGAGCACCTCGACGCGGCTGAAAGGAACGATCTGCTGCAGATGGTCGGCCGTGTGGCGAAAGCCGGCGAGCAAAGCTTGCAGATTTCCGATCAGCGAATGCTCCGGCTGCGCCAGAAGCTGGGCTTCGAGGTCAACTGAGCAACGCTCAGATCGCCTCGCCCTTGAACAGTTTCGGCGTGTCGCCGGACAGACCCGACGCCTGGCGGATGAAGAACTCCTTCAGCCGCGGCATGCGCTCGACGAGGCCGAGGCCGACGTCGCGCAAAGTGCGCAGCGGGCCGAAATCGTTGGAAAACAGCCGGTTCAGCACATCGGTGGTGATGCCCATCTGCACCGTATCGAAGCGCCGCCATTGCTGGTAGCGCTCGAGCACGTCGAGCGCGCCGATGTCCTGGCCGAGCCGGTCGGCCTCGACCACCACTTCGGCCAGCGCAGCCACGTCCTTGAAGCCGAGATTGAGCCCCTGGCCGGCGATCGGGTGGATGCCGTGGGCGGCGTCGCCGGCAAGCGCGATGCGCGGCGCAACGAAGGCGCGCGCAATGGTCAGCCTGAGCGGCCAGGCGCGGGGCTTGTCGGCGATATGGATTTCGCCGAGCTTGAGGCCAAAGCGCTGCTCGAGCTCATATTCCAGGACCAGGGTGTCGCCCTTGACCAGCTTTTCGGCATCCTGCGACCGTTCGACCCAGACGATCGACGAACGGTTGGTGCCGCCCTTGCCCGGCTTGAGCGGCAGCGTGGCAAAGGGGCCTGCGGGAAGGAAATGCTCTTCGGCGCGGCCGTTGTGCGGCCGCTCATGCGCCACGGTGCAAACGATGCCAGACTGGCCATACTCCCATTTCACGGTCTTGATGCCGGCCATGTCGCGCAGCTTCGAGTTGACGCCGTCGGCGGCAACGAGCAGCCGCGCCTTCAGCGTCGCCCCGTCGGCAAGATGCACGGTGATGCCGGCGCCGTTGATGTCGAAGGCGCTGACGGCGACGCCTTCAATGATGCCGATGCCGAGTTGTTCGGCGCGCCGGCGCAAGGCGCCGTTCAAATCCTTGTTGGCGACCATGTGCGCAAACGGTTCGCCTGGCGCAACCTCGCCGTCGAAGGTGAGGAACACCGGGCGGACCGGATCCGAAGTGCGCGAATCGGTGACGATCATTTCGGTGATCGCCTGCGCCTCCGGCGCGATCTCGTTCCAGACGCCGAGCTGGTCGAGCATGCGGCAAGCGGCGGCGGCAATCGCCGAGGCGCGGCCGTCCTTCCGCCAGACGCCGGCGGGCGCGGCGTCGACGACGGCGACGGCGAGGCTCGGCCGCGCCTGCTTCAGTGATACGGCGGCGGCCAAGCCGACATAGCCGGCGCCGGCGACCAGAACGTCGAGCGAATTCTTGCTGTCCACCATGACCATTCCTTTTACGGCGCCAGCCTCTTGACCTAGCCGGGGCCATTCCGCCCTTGACTGCCCGCCATTCCTGTCGGAAACCGCCATGGTAATTTTGCGGCGAGGTCACGAAACATGACGGCAGCCATGGACGAGCTTCTCGGCATTCTCGACCTCGAGCAGCTGGAACACAACCTGTATCGTGGTCGCAGCCCCAAGCTCGACTGGCAGCGCATCTTCGGCGGCCAGACCATCGCCCAAGCGCTGGTCGCCGCGCAGCGAACGGTCCAGCCCGAGCGCCACGTGCATTCGCTGCATGGCTATTTCATGCGGCCGGGCGACACCAAGGTGCCGATCATCTACGAGGTCGACCGCATTCGTGACGGCGGCTCCTTCACCACCCGGCGCGTCGTGGCGATCCAGCACGGCCAGGCGATCTTTTCGCTGGAAGCCTCGTTCCAGCAAGATGAGGTCGGCCTGGAACATCAGGTGCCGATGCCGCAGGACGTGCCGGCGCCCGACACATTGCTGTCGCAGCGCGAATTGCTGGGCAAGTTCGGCGAAGCCGTGCCCGACGGCATCAAGCGCTATTGGGAGCGCGACCGGCCGATCGAGATGAAGCCGGTGATGCTGAAGCATTATACCAGCCGGGAAAAGCTCGAGCCGAAGCAGAACATCTGGATCCGCACCACCGGCCCGGTGCCGGCCGACCGCGCCACGCAGGCGGCCGTGCTCGCCTATCTCTCCGATATGACGCTGCTCGACACCTCGACCTTTGCCCATGGCCGCGCCATTTTCGATCGCGACATCCAGGCGGCGAGCCTCGACCACGCCATGTGGTTCCACCGCAGCCACCCGCTCGACGACTGGATGCTCTACACCCAAGACAGCCCGTCGACGCAAGGATCGCGTGGCTTTACCCGCGGCTCGCTGTTTGCCCGCGACGGCACGTTGATCGCCTCGGTTGCCCAGGAGGGGCTCATCCGGCTGAAGCGGCCGCCTGCGGAGTAGGCATTTTTCGAAATTTGCCTATTTTTTAATCAGATGCACTGCCGCGACTGTGAACAGGCAGCCGGCAAACCTTCCCGATTTCCTTGTTTAACAATAGCTTAACACCCTGCTTCGGCAATTGGCACGGAGCTTGAATCCTAGCGGGCACTCTCCGGCTCTCATGGGGATCGGCGAAGTCGTACAAACGCGGGAACGCGCAACAGCAAAGGGTGAAACCTTATGAAGATCGTGATGGCAATCATCAAGCCGTTCAAGCTCGACGAGGTGCGCGAGGCGCTCACCGCAGTCGGCATCCAGGGCCTGACCGTCACCGAAGTCAAAGGCTACGGACGTCAGAAGGGGCACACGGAAATCTATCGCGGGGCGGAATACGCGGTCAGCTTCCTGCCGAAGATCAAGATCGAAGTCGCGGTCGCCATCGACATGGTCGACAAGGCCGTCGAAGCCATCACCGCGGCGGCCAAGACCGGCCAGATCGGCGACGGCAAGATCTTCGTTTTCGGCATCGACCAGGCGGTGCGCATTCGCACCGGCGAAACAGACACCGACGCGCTTTGAGCTGCGGATACGTATTCCAATGGAGAGTTCAATGAATATTCCTTCCACCTTGAAGATAACGGGGCGCGCGGCCGTTTTGGGCTCGCTCGCTCTCGCTGCATTGGGCACGGTTGCTGCGTTCGCGCAGGAAGCGGCTCCGGCAGCACCGGCCGCCCCTGCGCCCGCGCTCGACACCGGCAACACCGCCTGGATGCTGACCTCGACGGCGCTGGTGCTGATGATGACCATCCCGGGCCTGGCGCTGTTTTACGGCGGCATGGTGCGCAAGAAGAACGTGCTCGCCACGATCATGCAGAGCTTTGCCATCACCTGTCTGGTGACGGTGCTGTGGTTCATGTTCGGCTATTCGCTGGCTTTCTCGGATGGCGGCGGCATGAATGCCTATCTCGGCGGCTTCTCGAAGTTCTTCCACAACGGCATCACCACCTCGTCGCTGTGGCTGCCGGGGGTGGCGAACATTCCTGAATTCGTCTTCTCGATGTTCCAGATGACCTTCGCCATCATCACGCCGGCGCTGATTGCCGGCGCCTTCGCCGAACGCATGAAGTTCTCGGCGCTGCTCATCTTCATGGGGGCGTGGCTGTTGGTGGTCTATGCCCCGATCGCGCACTGGGTGTGGGGCGGCGGCTTCCTCGGCACGGCCGGCGTTCTCGATTTCGCCGGCGGCACGGTCGTTCACATCAATGCCGGTGTCGCCGGCCTGGTTTGCGCGCTGGTTCTCGGCAAGCGTGAAGGCTACGGCACCACCAATATGGCGCCGCACAACCTTGTCTACTCCGTAATCGGCGCTTCGCTGCTGTGGGTCGGCTGGTTCGGCTTCAACGCCGGCTCGGAACTGGCCGCCGACGGCCTTGCCGGTGCCGCGATGCTGAACACCCAGGTTGCCGCTGCCGCTGCGGCGCTCGCCTGGATGTTCGCCGAATGGATCGTCGCCAAGAAGCCGAGCGTTCTCGGCATCATCTCGGGCGCCGTCGCCGGCCTGGTCGCGGTGACGCCGGCTTCCGGCTTCGTCAATCCGACCGGCGCCTTCATCGTCGGCATCGTCGCCGGCGTGTTGTGCTACGTCTCGGCCGTCAAGCTCAAGCACGCGTTCGGCTATGACGACTCGCTCGATGCGTTCGGCGTGCACGGGATCGGCGGCATCATCGGCGCGTTGCTGACCGGCGTGCTCGCCGATCCAGCGATCAACAGCCTCGGGGCGGGTGCCTCTGTCGGCAAGCAGCTCTACGGTATCGTCTTCACCATCCTGTGGACGGCGATCGCGAGCTTCGTGATCCTCTATATCGTCAAGGCGCTGGTCGGCCTGCGTCCTTCCACCCCGGAAGAGGTCGAAGGCCTC
The DNA here is from genome assembly GCF_040321795.1 of Mesorhizobium sp. M0244. Taxonomy (NCBI): domain Bacteria; kingdom Pseudomonadati; phylum Pseudomonadota; class Alphaproteobacteria; order Hyphomicrobiales; family Phyllobacteriaceae; genus Mesorhizobium; species Mesorhizobium sp. M0244. The sequence continues at coordinate 25,745 of NZ_JAMYSE010000077.1, forward strand.
GACATCAGCCAGCACGGCGAAGTGGTGCCGTAAGGTATTTGGCCGGCACCGGCGTTTTGCCGGTGCCGGAAAGATCCCGTCGTGATGCTCCCGAAAGGGCTCACGCCTTGAGGCCCGGAAATCTTCCGGGCCTCTTTTTGTGCGCAGATGGCCGTGATGGCTCGATCACAATCGCTTGATCAGGTGCTCGATCCGCCGGCGGCGTGAAATATCGGCCGCAGCGGCTCCGAACTGTGGTGGCGGTCGTCATTTGGACGTCGTCAAAACATAGGGAAGGAACCATCATGAACATCAAGGAAATCTGCCTCGGAGCACTCGCTCTTGCCCTGGTCAGCGGGACGGCACTGGCCGGTGCGCTGGACGAGCCGGACAACATGGCGCCGTTCTTCACCGATTCCGGCATGAAAACCATGAAGCCGATGGCGGAATTCAAGACCGCGTTCATGGCGATGCCGAAGGAAAAGCAGGAAGCCATGAAGAAGGAATGCAACGATGCGGCGATGAGCAAGCCGCATGCCGAATTCTGCGCCAATGTGCAGGCACTCGGCGGCGCCAACTGACAATCTCGATCAGGCTGCAGCCTGATCGTTTCATCACCACGATGGCGGGCCAGCGTGCCCGCCATTATTGCCGAGCCGGGGTGGCTTCCAATGCCCGTCGCAGGATCAGCGCCGTGTTCGAACAGGAAGCCAGGCATGACATCTCGCGCCAGTTCCGGAGACGCAGACTGCCCATGGTTAATGCGCCCTTAACCTTCCCGCCGCTAGTCTGACAGCCGAATCTGCCGTGTTGCGCGTCCGCGCCCGGCCGGGCAACGACAGACGGGGAAGAGCATGCGTTCAGGGGCTTCAGCACCGCTTGCGCTGGCCGATACGGGGCACGGCATCCGGGCGTTCGCGAGGCGCCAGGTCGGCCGGCTGGTCGGTGCCGGGCTGTTTGCGGTGGTTGGCTTCGGCGTTGCCGCCCTTGCCACCTGGAACGTCGCCGATCCGAGCTTTTCGCATGCCACCGACAACGTCGTCACCAATGCAATGGGTTATGCGGGCGCCGTCTTTTCCGACATTGCGATGCAGTTCTTCGGACTTGCCGCGGTTGCGGCACTGGTGCCGGCGGTGATCTGGGGATTTCTGCTGTTTACCGCACGTGGCGTCGACCGGCTGCCGAAGCGCGCGCTCGCCGGGTTCGGCTTTTCGCTGCTTGGCGCGGCAATTGCCGGCTGCGTGGTGCCACCCAAGACCTGGCCGCTGCCGACCGGTCTCGGCGGCGTCTTCGGCGATATGGTGCTCAACATTCCCGGCCTGGTCATCGGCGGCTACCCGACCGGCCTCGTCGCCAGCGTGCTCGCCGTGCTCCTTGCAGCACCGGCGCTGGGGCTGTTTCTGTATGGTTCGGCGCTGATTTCACGCAAGAATGGCTTTGCCGTCCTTGATCAGCCTGCCGCGCCCGATCCGCAGGACGACCTGCTTTTCGACAATGAAGAGGACGAGGGCGACGAAGGCATATTGGCACTTGGCGCCATCACCCATTGGTGGCTGTCGTTGCGGGCCTATTTGCGCCGCCGCGCCGCGCGCCGGCGCGAGCGCGACGATTTCGAGCCCGAGATGGAGCCGCGCGCCAGCGCCTGGCGGCGGGCGGCCGAACGGGTCGAATCGGCCGAGTTCGCCGAGGCGCGGATGAGCCCGGGCGGGCGCGCCCGCGTCGAGCCGGAATTCTTCGCCGCCATGGTCAACGACCGCAGTGCCTCGATCGACCCCGACGATGCCGATGTCTTCGATAACGAGGACAATGACGACGACATGGATTTCGCGCCCGAGCCGGCCGGCCAACGCCGCGCCGCGCCGACGGCGAAGGTGCAGAACTTCCGCTCCGATGCGGCGACACGCGTCGAGGCGCCGGCGCCACGGCCGGCACCCGGCGCCCGGGTCCAGCGCGAGGCACAGACCTCGCTGATCGGCTCGGAGAAGTTCGAGATGCCGTCGCTGCATTTCCTGTCGGAGCCAAAGAACGTGGTGCGCGACGCCAGCCTGTCCAAGGACGCGCTGGAGCAGAATGCCCGCCTGCTCGAGGGCGTGCTGGAGGATTTCGGCGTCAAGGGCGAGATCATCCATGTCCGCCCCGGCCCGGTCGTCACGCTTTATGAGCTGGAACCCGCGCCAGGCATCAAATCGTCGCGGGTGATCGGCCTGTCCGACGACATCGCCCGCTCGATGAGCGCGATCGCCTGCCGCGTCGCCGTAGTGCCCGGCCGCAATGCCATCGGCATCGAATTGCCGAACGCCAAGCGCGAGACCGTCTATCTCAGGGAGATCATGGCCAGCCGCGATTTCGAGACCACCAAGGCAAAGCTGGCGCTGGCGCTGGGCAAGACCATCAATGGCGAGGCGGTCATCGTCGACATCGCCAAGATGCCGCACGTGCTGGTCGCCGGCACCACCGGTTCGGGCAAGTCTGTCGCCATCAACACCATGATCCTGTCGCTGCTCTACCGGCTGACGCCGCAGGACTGCCGGCTGATCATGATTGATCCAAAGATGCTGGAACTCTCGGTCTATGACGGCATCCCGCATCTTCTGACGCCGGTCGTCACCGATCCGAAGAAGGCGGTGGTGGCACTGAAATGGACCGTGCGCGAGATGGAGGACCGCTACCGCAAGATGTCGAAGGTCGGCGTCCGCAACATCGACGGCTTCAATGCGCGCGTGCAGCAGGCCGAGAAAAAAGGCGAAAGGATCTCCCGTACGGTGCAGACCGGCTTCGACCGGCAGACCGGCGAGGCGATCTACGAGACGGAGAACCTCGACCTCGAGCCGATGCCCTACATCGTCGTCATCATCGACGAAATGGCCGATCTGATGATGGTCGCCGGCAAGGATATCGAGGGCGCGGTGCAGCGCCTGGCGCAGATGGCACGCGCCGCCGGCATCCATGTCATCATGGCGACGCAGCGGCCGTCGGTCGACGTCATCACCGGCACCATCAAGGCCAATTTCCCGACCCGCATCTCGTTCCAGGTGACGTCGAAGATCGACAGCCGCACCATCCTGGGCGAGCAGGGTGCCGAGCAACTGCTCGGCATGGGCGACATGCTGTACATGGCCGGCGGCGGCCGCATCCAGCGCGTGCACGGCCCCTTCGTTTCCGACGACGAGGTGGAGAGGATCGTCGCGCATCTGAAATTGCAGGGCGTGCCGGAATATCTCGACGCCATCACCGAGGACGACGACAAGGATGACGACGAGCCGTCGGGCAAAGGTAGTGGTGGCGGCGGCGACGGCGGAAATTTCGAGGATTCCGACGATCCCTACGATCAGGCGGTTGCGGTGGTGCTGCGCGACGGCAAGGCCTCGACCAGCTACATCCAGCGCCGGCTCGGCATCGGCTACAACCGCGCCGCGTCGATCATCGAGAAGATGGAGAAGGAAGGCATTGTCGGCCCGGCCAACCATGCCGGAAAACGCGAAATCCTGGTGCCGACGGAGGACGACAAATTCTAGCGCCCGTTCCATCCCGGTAGAATCGGGATGGAACTCTATCCACTTTTCAGGATCATGCTCCGATCCACCGGCCGGACCGCGCCGGCAACTGTGAACCTCTTGGCGCGTTGCAACGGATGAGCGCTGCGCTGCCCGCCAAACTTAAGCCCAACTGGGGGGCCAGACCAATACAACGAGCAAGCAATCAGATGATGGTGACCGGCATGAAAAACGCATCTTTCGCCCCAAGCAGGGATTTCGCCCCAACCCGCCGGCAGGTGCTCGGCCTCGGCCTGGTCCTGGTTGGTGCCGCAGCCCTCAACGTCGTGCCCGGCTTCCAGCTGCTGGCGTCGGCGCAAGCAGCGGTTCCGGCGACGGCGCAGAAAATTGCCGACCATTTCTCCTCGGTCAAATCGATGAGCGGCGAGTTCGTGCAGTTCGGGCCCAAGGGCGAGCAGACCGGCGGCAAGTTCTTTCTGGAACGGCCGGGCAAGATCCGCTTCAATTATGACGGCGCCTCGAATTTCAGGGTGATTTCCGACGGCAAGTCGGTGGTCATCCTCAACAAGAAGCTGCGGACCTCCGACCTCTACCCGCTGTCGAAAACGCCGCTGAAGCTGCTGCTGGACGACAAGATCGATCTGTCGGGCGGGCGTGTCAGAGCCGTCAAGGAAGAAGACGACCTCACCACCATCCAGCTTGCCGACAAATCGGTGTTCGGCAATTCGAAGATCACCATGATGTTCGATCCGAAATCCTATGAATTGCGGCAGTGGACCATCACCGATGCGCAAGGGAAGGACACGACGGTGATGATCTTTAACACCAAGGAGGGCGTCAGCTTCGCCCCCGACACTTTTGCCATCGACTATACGGCGAACCGGGAACTGAACACCAAGTCGCGGTAGCTTTCCACCGCTGTGGGAAGGGGTCCGGCGTTGGTGCTGCCCCTCATCTGGCTGCCGCCATCTTCTCCCCGTATAGTGACGGGGAGAAGGACGCAGCCACGGAAGATTTCGCCAATTCCCAGCGTGAGAAAAAGGACCCCGAGGCCACGGCCAGCGTCTTTCTCCCCGTCACTATACGGGGAGAAAGACGC
>NZ_JAMYSE010000078.1:0-30276 GCF_040321795.1 Mesorhizobium sp. M0244
GTTTTTGTCTCCTGCCCACGTCCTTTCGGTGGCCGCCCCCCGCCCCCGCCTCGTGCGGGGGGGTGACGGGCTGCGGCCGGGGGGTGGGGTCCTCTCGGAAGTGCGCCGACAGAAAGATCCGACAGAAAGACCCGTCGAGCACTTCCGAGATGACCCCACCCGGACCTGCGGTCCGACCTCCCCTCGAGGGGGAGGTGGGGCCGGCGCTTACTTCTGCGGCGCCGAATCGATGATCGACTGCATGGTTTCCTGCGCATTGGCGATAGCGCCGTCGACGTCTTCGCCAAAGAAGACCTCGTTCATCATCTGGTTCCACGGACCGTTGGCCGAGTTTATCAGATCGTTGAACACCACCGAATAGGGCGTGCGGCCCTTGGCCATGGCTTCGGCGGCGATCTGGTAGCGCGGATCAAGGTCCTTGAGCGCGTCCTTGGCGATGTCGCCGCGCACCGGCAGGCTGCCATACTTCGCCAGAATGGTCTGGCCCTCGAGCGAATAGGCGAAATCGAGGAACTCCTTCACCACCGCGACTTTGGTGGTGCCCTTGGTGACGACGAAATTATCGCCGCCGGCAAACGACGACCAGCCGCCGTCCTTGCCGGGCAGGAAGGTGATGCCGTAGTCGATATCGGGATATTGCGTGTTGAGCGCGCCGATGGCGAAGGCGCCGGACGGCGAGATGCCGATATTGCCGGTGGCGAAGGCGGCAAAGAAGTTGGAGCCGGTGTCGGTCTGCGCGCCTGATGGCACCAGGTCCTTCTTGACCATGGAACGGTAGAGGTCGATGGCGCCGCGCATCTGCGGGGTGTCCAGCGTCGCCTTGGAGCCGTCCTCAGTCAGGATGTCGCCGCCCGATGCCCAGATCAGCGGCGTGAAGGTGAAGATGTTGCAGCCGCCGCAATTGCCGGAGAAATAGAAGCCCTTGATGTCGCCGCCGAGCGCATTGACCTTTTCGGCGTCGGCTTCGATCTCGGCCCAGTTGGTCGGACCCTTTTCCGGATCGAGGCCGGCCTGCTTGAACAGCTTCTTGTTCCAGATCAGCACTGAAGAGTCTGCCGAGAACGGCAGCCCGTAGATGCGGCCCTTATAGGTGCCGGTCTTGACATGGGCCGGCGACAGGCTGGCGAAATAGGGCAGCGATTTCGCCCAGTCGGTGATGTCTTCGAGCTGGCCGGCGGCAGCGAAGGAGGGCGTGTAGATCAGGTCGAGCGAGAGCGCATCGGGTGCCGTGCCACCAGCGGCGGCAGCACCATATTTCGGGATGATCTCGGCATTGGGGATGATGTCGAGCTTGATCTGGTTCTGATGCCCCTTGTTGAAGGCATCGACGATGCGCGGCATGAAGTTCGAGCCGTCGGCGCGCACCCAGATGTTGGCGGTGTCGGCGGCGGCCGTCCCGGCTGTCGCCAGCGTGCCCAGGATGCTCGCGGCGATGGCGAGCCCGGTAATGGTGGTTCTCATGGTTCTCCTCCACATGGTTCTAATTTAGCCGCGCCCCCGAGCGGGTGACTATCAGCACGGCCCGTTTCGTTCAGCCGTCCGGCGGACGGCCGCATGACTGACGCACCACCAGCCGGCACGGCAGTTTTCTGATGCCCGGTTCGGCGGGTTTGCCGCCGACGAGCGAAAGCAAGGCAAGGCCGGCCTCGCGCCCGAGCGCGGCCAGGTTCATGTCGACGGAGGTCAGCGGCGGGCGGGTCGCCTCGGCGACGATCTGCCAATTGTCGAAGCCGATGACGCCGACCTCGTCCGGCACGCCGATACCGCGCTCGCGCAAGGCGTCGATGACGCCGCGCGCAATCTGGTCATTGCCGCAAAACACCGCGTCGGGCTTTTCGCCATCGCGTCCCTTGCCGTCGAACAGCGTCTTGACCGCCTCATGCCCCCAGGCTTCCGACCACTGGCCGAGCAGCGGCTCCATGACCGGCAAGCCGTTCTCGGCCAGCACCGCGCGATAGGCCTCGGCCCGCGCATGCACCACGGCAAAGCTCGCCGGACCGCTGACATGGGCGATGCGCCGCCACCCGAGCCGGCAGAAGTGCTCGACCGCCAGCCGCGCGCCGCCAGCATCGTCGGAGACGAACGCGATGGCGTTTGGATCGGGCTCGGTAAAGGCATAGATCGCCGGAATGCCGAGATTGGCGAGGTCGACCGGCAGGTGGCGGTCGATGCGCTTGCCGGTGGCGATGATGCCGTCGACGCGCTTGTCGAGCATGGCATCGACATGCAGCTGGGCAAGGCGCGGGTCGTCCTCGACATTGCACAAAAACACCGAGACGCCGGCATCGACCAGCGCATCGGAAACGCCGGCCATCAGCGGCAGCGAAAAGCGGCCATAGGTATCGTTGGTCAACAGCCCGACGGTAAAGGAGCGCCGCCGCAACAGGCTCTGCGCCAGGCTGTTCGGGCGAAAACCAAGCCGCTGCGCCGTCTCGCGAATCCGGGTCCGCGTCTCGGCCGTCATCCGCCCCTGCCCGTTGAGGGCTTTCGAGGCGGTGGCGACGCTGACGCCGGCAAGTGCCGCCACCTCACGCAGGGTGACGGGCTGCTTGGCAGGCGTTGGCTGCGCATCGGATGCCAGGATATCGATCCTCCCATTTGAGAAAAGCTTTTCTCTTACCGGCCTGCGAGGTGCTGAATGGTGAAGTCAGCGGATGCCGGCAGAGTTGGGAAAAGGTTTTCTCAAAAGGAAGATTAGGGGAAGGATGCAAGGATGGCAAGAGGGAATGGCCTGGTTACAGGCATGTTCGGCAGTCAACTACGACTCGCTGCCCTGGGTCCAGGATCTGCCATGGCGGCCCGAAGGAAAGAGGGCGAGCAGCTTTGGCGTGCATTGCCGTTCAGCGGGCACCGCGATGGAATGGCCGCGGTGCCCGTAGTCTACCCGCATAGCTAGCAGTTCTCAGTCTGCGGATCGCACGCCTTGTTTTTTTGCTTCTGTGGCTTGGGCTTGGCCGCCTGCTCGGGCTCGGCCTGCTGCTGCTCGGCGGCGGGTTGCTTCTTGGCCTTCGGTTTCTCGGGCTTGGCCGCCTGTTCCGGCTCGGCCTGCTGCTGCTAGGCGGCGGGCTGCTACTTGGCCTTCTGCTTCTCAGGCTTGGCCGCCTTGCCGGGCTCGGCCTGCTGCTGCTCGGTGGCCGGCTGCTCCTTGGCCTTCGGTTTCTCAGGCTTGGCCGCCTTTTCGGGCTCGGCCTGCTGCGGCTCGGCGGCGGGCTGCTCGCCGACCTTCGGCTTCTCAGGCTTGGCGGTTTCTTCGGGCTTGGCCTGCTCGGTCGTTGCAGCGCCTTCGGTCGGCTTCGATTTCCGGCCAGCCTGAACCTGCTTCACCTCCTCGATGTCTTTGAGCTTAGCTGGTTTGGCCTTAGGGTCGGCTTTCACCTCGCCCTCAAAGACAGCGACCGTATCGTTTTCCAGTTTGCCGGACTGCTCGGGCGCGTCGGTCTTGCTGACCTTGACGGCAGTCACCTTCTGGTTCGTCTCCTTTTCGATCACATCGACATCAATGACTTTGTTGATCACCAAATTGTTCTGGATCGTCACGTCGCCGGCCGGTTCGGCCGCCTCGACAATGCGCACAAACTCCGGCTCATCCCGAATAACGACCACAGAAATGTCCGCGGCAAGGAATTCGCGGGTGGGGACCACAACCCAGTAATAATCCGGCGTCGTGTCGAAGGTCACCTCGATTGAAATCAAATCCGGATCGCGGCGGGGCGGCAGCGGCGCCCAAATGATGTGCTCTCTGTCACGACGCCAACTCACCCATGCTGGCGCCCAGCGAGTGCCCGGAACCCAGTACCAGCCGATATCGTCGGCATAGCCCCACCGGCCGTAATGGTACGTCGCCCAGCCGAATGGCTCGTCGGACACCCAGAGCCAGCCATACTGCTCGGTATAGACCCAGTGTCCAAGCGTATACGGACGCCAATCGTCAGGCACATCAACCGGCACGAAAACGGTCGCTCCGTGATACGAGACCCAATCACCATAGGAAGACAGGTCTTCGTAGAACGTGCTGATCGAAACGGTGGTGGCAGCCCTTGCCTCGGAAACAAGCGACAATGGCGTAATCGGGTTGGGAATCTCGACGACCGTGAGCAGGCAGGCGGTTACACCGCCGAGCATCAGTCGCACCGCATGTTGGGCAAGGACGCGTTTCATCGTAATCTTCCTCCGAAACAGATCGCCCTTCATCCTACAAACCCGCCGGCTGCCGGATTGTTCCACTTTGCTAACGTTGCCGATCCCCTCAAACAACGGCTTGGCATCGCACAATGATATTTGGGATCAGAGTTGCTTCACGAGGGCGGTGAACCGTCACAAATACGCGCCGAAGGCGCGGCGATAGGTCGTTGGTCAGCGGGCCCGACAGTAAAGCTGCGCCGCTGCAACAGGCTCTGCGCCAGGCTGTTCGGGCGAAAGCCAAGCCGCTGCGCCGTCTCGCGAATCCGGGTCCGCGTCTCGGCCGTCATCCGCCCCTGCCCGTTCAGCGCTTTTGAGGCCGTTGCCACGCTGACGCCAGCGAGCGCGGCCACCTCGCGGAGGGTGACCGGCTGCTTGGCTGAGACGGGCGTTGGCTGCGCATCGGACGCCATGATTTGGATATCGATCCTCCCATTTGAGAAAAGCTTTTCTCTTATGGCCCTGCGAGGCGCTGAATGGTGAGGTCAGCGGATGCCGGCAGAGTTGGTAAAAGGTTTTCTCAGATGGAGATTAGGAAACGGTTGAGGAGTTGGCAAAGGGGGTATGGTGGGCAGCAAGCGAGGCAATCGGCCCACCGCGCTTGGGCGTTTCCCATGGCAGTCGGGATGACCGTTGCTGCAAACTGCAAAAATCCAGCTATGCAGCTTCCTCTTCGTCGTCCCTGCCCGTTCCCCAAATTATGTCAAACAGTGATTTAGCTTTCCGCTTGCCGTGTAGGAGCTCGCCAATCTGCCTACTCCAATCCCGGTCGGAACCTGAATTAGAGAAAACGCCCCATGCACCTTTAACCTTTTCTCTGGTGCTTTCCTCCGAGTGCCTTATGAAGTCGGCTACCTTCGTCCGTCCAAGGCCGGCAACTCCTCTTAATATCTTGCGATTGTCTGCCTCCAACGCTGCGCACAAGATATATCGAATCAGATTGTCCTTCTCCTGGCGCGAAATCCTTTCTCCCACGTTCAGCAGCTGATCCATAATTCGTGGGAAAGCGGCTGTCGCGACAGTGAGTGTTGTCGTAGTCACGTCTTTCAAATCCTCCCGCAGCTTCCGAAAAATGTCGGAATGGAAGTCTTTGTCGATAGCATCGAGCAACAGGTCGTAGTTCAACGCTGCGTCTACAATGACAACACGTCCCGCAAGTACACCGAGTACAAATTCCGAGAAAGCTACGCGAAAAGCAGGGTCGAGAGACACATAACCTGATGTCGAGATCTTTTCCAGCAACGTGCGCGCGCTTTGACTCGCAAATTCGCGACGAAGAAATTTCCAAAGTCAAACTTGATGAATGTCCTGTTGAAGTGGTGCGTGCTTCGTTTCAGAGCGACGGAGTTCGGTGGCGGCTCTTTCATCAAAGGATAGCAGACTTGCTTACGGGGGTGCCGGCGAACGAGTGGAGCACGCATCTGGCAGCAGGAGACCATGTGGCGGTTCAATACGGACTGGATCTCGTTGCCAACAGAGAGGGACACAACGGCCATAATATTTCAGAAGGTTCGCGAGATTTATGGACGGAAGATTGCCGGAAACAAACGCCCGGATGATCAGTTACTTCGCGGCATAATTAGAGTTGCGGTAGCCTCCCTCAATTAGGCGCCGGTCGTATGGCACTATGGCGGTCACTGGATTTTTCGCTCCCGAGTTTCTCGATAGCGGGCCGCGGGAGAAAACGGCGCGGACGAGCGCCCAGTATTCGTTGATTTCCTTCTTTGGGAGTCGGTCGATGTTGTCGAGAACGATGATTACGCGTGACTTGTCAGATTGAATTACGGAGAGGATTTCACGAAGAGTACTCTGAAACTCGAAATCATTCGGATCTGTCTCGCGGATATGCTGAGTTATCTTTTGATCCTCGTATTGTTTTGCACTAATCTGAAGCGTTTGTGATAATGCGTCACGAAAACTAATTCTGTCATGCGAATGACCGAATCTCCACCATGCTCTGCAAAACGCAACGGCAAGAAACGCAAGCATAAAAATGAAGGGCCACGAGCGTAAAAAAGCGCCAGCGTCAAAAGCTGATTTTGCCCAAAAATAATATACGGGAAGAAGCGGTATCAAGAGGACTACACATATTCCATACCAGTCGAGCATGGATCGGTTCGTTGATTGGGTCTCGCGAACCTTGCCTTTTACCTTCCGCTCTATTTCCTCAAGCAAGCTATCCTCTTTGGGAAAGGTCGCCCTTGCCCAATCGAGAAAATGCTCGAGAAATGAACGACGAAAAGATGAACCTTGGGATTGCCATATATCAAAGGTAAAGAAGCTGTGGTGAACGCCGCCACGAGTACCTTTCTCGGTCAGCTTTCGCCGTGCGATCTCCACCACGGTGGACTTTCCGCTTCCCCAGGGACCATCCAGCCCGATCGCGCGATCGTCACCTCGGAAATTCGTTATCGCAGATGCGAGAGCTTCAGCCGTCCGTTCATGACCCTTGCCATGGAACTGATCTTCCCTGGAGGGTTCATCGATGAGGATTTCACGTTTTATTTGATTAATAGCCATTCCAAAAACCAACTAACGAGTGATCAAACATTAACCTATGGCATAATCACAAAAGATTTCATTAGTTTTCTACCCCTGGCCTCAGGTTCAGGCTCGCATCTGATATTCTCAAAAACAACAACGCGCCGCGCTATTTTCACGGAGCGGTTCGCCAGCACGATCCGTCCTCCGACAAAAGGAACCCGCCATGAGAAAACTCATCGTCACCGAATTCATCGGCGTCGATGGCATTGCCGAGGTCGAGAAGCTGCCAAGCGTGACCTGGAACGATGAGATGCAAAAATTCAAGGACGACGAGCTGGCCGATCGCGGCGCCATGCTTTTGGGGGCGCACGACCTATGAGATCTCTGCCGGCTCGTGGCCAAGGAGACCGGAGACTTCGCCGAGCGGTTCAACGCGCTGCTGAAATATATCGCCTCGACGAGCTTGACGCCGCGCGGATCCCTCCCGCCATTGATGCGATCGAGTTCGCAGCCACCAGGCGGAAGGTTCTGACCCGCCCTTTCTTGCTGCTGCGGGTAGGAAGATGTCTTGATCCAGCCACAAGCCCAAATTGCTGGATTTGGCAGCTCTGGAAGGATAAGCTTGGTTTGTGGTTCAGCGATGGAACAGAGACTAGCCGCAATTCTGGCTGCCGATATGGCGGGCTACAGTCGGCTAATGGAGGCCGACGAATCCGGCACGCTCGCACGCCTTCGGACCCATCGCATAGAACTGGTCGATCCCGCCATCGCGAAGAACAAGGGCCGGATCATCAAAACCACCGGAGACGGCATGCTCGTTGAGTTCCAGAGCGTGACCGATGCCGTGAAATGCGCCGTGGAAATCCAACAGCGCATGAAACGGCGCAATTCGGATGTGCCGCAAGAACGGCGTATGGAATTCAGGATCGGCATAAATCTCGGCGACATCATTTTCGACGATGAGGACATTTTCGGCGACGGCGTCAATATTGCCTCGCGCATCGAGCAACTCGCCGACGTCGGCGGTATCTGCGTGACCGCAGCGGTGGCGACCCAAATTGCCGACCGTCTCGAAATTGCCATGGAGGACCTGGGCGAGAAGACGTTAAAGAACATCAGCCGCCCGGTTCGCCTCTATCGCATTGGGTTTGATAGTTCTGTCCTGCCAGAAGTCGAGGCAAAGCGATCCATCTCGAAACCTTCGATAGTGGTGCTGCCATTCACCAACATGAGCGGCGACCCCGAGCAGGAATTTTTCGCGGACGGACTGACCGAGGACATCATCACCGAACTGTCCCGCCACCATGAGCTGTTCGTCATCTCGCGCAATTCCAGCTTCGTCTACAAGAACCGCGCCGTGAATGTGCGCGAGGTGGCCGAGAAACTCGACGTCCAATACCTGGTGGAGGGAAGCGTCCGCAAGATCGGCGACAGGGTGCGCGTGACGGCTCAGCTCATCGACACGGCGAATGACGCTCATATTTGGGCGGACAAATATGACCGGAAGCTGGACGACATATTCGCGATTCAGGATGAGGTGACCGCGGCGATCGCAGCCACGCTGCCCGGTCGTGTCGAGGCGGCTCAGCGGGACCAGCTCGCGCGGGCGAAACCTGCAAACATGGCCGCGTATGAATGTGTGCTTGCTGCCAAGGTGCTGCATCACCGAAGCACGATTGCGGATAATGAACGCGCGCGAACCTTGATAGACAGGGCCGTCGCGCTCGACCCCGATTATGCCCATGCCCATGCCTGGCAGGCCTGCATTCTTGGCCAGGCCTGGGTCCATAACTGGTGCGAAGACAGGGATGCAGTCTGGAACGACATCATGGCAGCGCTGGACAGGGCGCTGGCGCTGGACAACAACGATGCCGATGTCCACCGCATTCTCGCGGCAGTGAACGTGAACAACAATGAGCTGACCACAGCGCGCTACCATCAAGAGCGCGCCCTCGCCCTCAATCCCAATTACGACCTCGTGGTGGTGCAGCAAGGCGAGTTATTGACGTGGCTCGGGAGGCCGGAAGAGGGAATTGAATGGATCCGCAAGGCAATGCAGTTGAACCCGCACCACCCGGAGAGGTTCTGGAGCCATCTGGGAAAGGCGCATTTCGCCGCGCGCCAGTATGGCGAGGCGATCGAAGCTTTCATGCATCTGTCAACCATGGACTCGGTTCAGCACGCTTTCGCCGCTGCCTGCTACGGCTGGCTCGGCGATGAAATCGCGGCCGCGGCGCATCTAGGCAAGATCAGAACGCTCGATCCCCAATTCGACCTCGATTCATTCATCGCCACCCTGCACTATGCCCAGGAGTCTGATGTGCAGCACGTCCGCGAAGGACTGCTGAAAGCCGGTATTGCCAACCTGTAGGCAGCCCGTGACTCGCACGATCGGCGATAAGCTGTTGGACCTTAGTCACAGCGAAATAGCTACGGCTCTCTTCTACCTTGCTGGGCTCATAGTAGATGATCCAGTCGCCGACGCATGCTTCGACGTGGCGCAGATACTGACCAGGAAACTGGTATTGCTCAGCGGGCGGTCATTGTAGATCGAATCTGAACAGGGAAAGCCCTCCCCCTGAAAAAGCGCCGCGCTAGTTGACGGTGCAGTTCGCACAAGACCCGCACGGCCGTCCCGACAGAAGGAACCCGCCATGAGAAAACTCATCATCACCGAATTCATCAGCGTCGATGGCATTGCCGAGGTCGAGAAGCTGCCGAGCGTGGCCTGGAACGATGAGATGCAGAAATTCAAGGACGACGAGCTTGCCGACAGCGGCGCCATGCTGTTGGGGCGTACGACCTATGAGATTTTTGCCGGCTCGTGGCCCAAGGAGACCGGAGATTTCGCCGACCGGTTCAACGCCCTGCCAAAATATGTCGCCTCGACCAGCTTGACGGCGCTCGACTGGCAACCGGCCGAGCTGCTGCAGCGCGCATTGCCGGACGCCGTCAGAGGGCTGAAGCAAGGCAGCGGCGGCAACATCTATGTGCATGGCAGCCTGAGCGTCGCGCAGGAATTGCTGCGCCACGGCCTGGTCGACCGCATCAGGCTGCTCAGCTACCCCGGTGCCGTGGGCCAGGGCAAGCTGCTGTTCCCGCCCGGTGTGCAAGTGCCGCTCGAGCTGATCTTTGCCAGGCAGTTCGGCAATGGCGTGGTGGCGCTGGAGTATGCGGCTGGGAAGGCGTGATGAGCCAATCTCCCCCCTCGAGGGGGAGATGCCCGGCAGGGCAGAGGGGGTCGGTTCGACCGGGCGCGGCTCCTCTCTTGCGACAGTGGGGTTGGCGCACTACGCGAGACGACCCCCTCTGTCGCCTCCGGCGACATCTCCCCCTCAAGAGGGGAGATCGGCAGCTTCGGCCTCGGCGCTTATCCTGCAACGCTGGCGATTAGCGAAAGCGGTGATGACGGCCAATTTCCCCCTGAGGGGGAGATGCCCGGCAGGGTAGAGGGGGGCAGTTCGACGGGGCGGCTCCTCTCTTGCGACAATGGGGGGTGGCGCACTACGCGAGACGACCCCCTCTGTCGCCTCCGGCGACATCTCCCCCTCAAGGGGGGAGATCCCCCTCACCGCTTCAACCCGGCCACAAACCGCTTCACGCGCTCCGGGTCCACCCGGTTCCACCAGACGCCGTCGTGCTTCAGCGCGCTGGCGATGATCACGCCTTCGACGATGGCGAGGATGTCGTTGGCGTTGTCCGGCGTCACGCCGCTGCCGACCAGCGTCGGCAGGCCGGCGGCTTGCTTGATCATGCTGATGTAGCTCAGATCCGCGGCGTGGCCGGTGCGCTGGCCGGTGGCGATGATGGCGTCGGCGTCGAAGAAGACCAGGTCCTTGACCAGTTCCTCCACCGGGCGGTCGGCGACGATGGCGTGCGCGCCGTGCTTGACATGGGCATCGGCGAAAATGCGAATGCCATTGGCGCGCAGCCTGGTGCGGTAGCGTGCGGCGCGGCCCGCCTCGCCTTCGACAAAGCCCTCATTGGCGACATAGGCATTCGCCCATTGATTGACGCGGATGAAGCCGGCACCGGCGGCACTGGCGATCGCCAAGGCCGGAATTGCGGCATTGGCCAGCACATTGATGCCGATCGGCTTGCCGAGCTCGCGGCGGATGCGGTCGGAGACGACAGCCATATAGGCCGCCGTCTCCGGCCCGATATCGTCAGGCTTGGCGAAAGGGATATCGCCATGGTTCTCGACGATGACGCCGTCGCAGCCGCCGTCGAGATAGGCTTTGGCATCGTCGAGCCCGCGCTGGTAGATCGCTTCCACGGCCTCGCCGTCATAGCGCGGCGCGCCGGGCAGCGGTGCCAGGTGAACGACGCCGATCACCACCTTGGTGCGGCCGAAGAGTTCTAGGAGCGCGTCGCCGCCTGATTGGCCGATCTGGGTCATGAGAGCTCCGTTTGATCGATAATCGCCGCCATCTCGGAGGCGGAAGGACAGGATGCGAGCGTGCCCGGCCGTGTCACGGCGATGGCCGCGGCCGCGAGCGCCAGCTCCAGCGCCGAGGTAATAAGCATTCCCCGGGCAAGCCCGCCGGCCAGACAGCCGCAGAACACGTCGCCGGCGCCGCTGGTGTCGAGCGCCTCGACCTGTGGCGCCGGCAAACGAAGCGGTGATACATGGTCTGGGCCAAGCACGAGACAGCCCTCGGCGCCGAGCGTGATCACGACCGTGCCTGCGCCTTTGGCCGCCAGCGCATCGGCGGCCGCCGCCATGTCATCCCGGCCGGTCAGGGTTTTCGCCTCGGATTGGTTGACCACCAAAACCTCCGCCAGGCCAAGATCGGGCACAGATGCCGCGTCGATCGGGCTGGCGTTGAGAACGGTGCGTGCACCGTTTTCCCTTGCTGCCCTCAGGCAGGCATTGGTCGCGGCGGCGCGCAAATTTCCCTGGCAGACGAGGATGTCGCCGGGCGCGATCCAGCGGACAAGCGCTGTCTGCGCAACCGGATCGAAGGCTTCGCTGCAGGCGACGCCGCTGACGATGAAGTTCTCGCCGCCTCTATCGATGGCGATGGTCGAGCGGTCGCTCGGCAGCTCGAATTCGCTCACCTCGAGGTCTGACAGCTCGCTTTCAAGGCGGCTTCTGATCCATGCGCCTGCAGGGTCTTTGCCGAGCGCGGTCCAGAACGTCACCTCTGCACCCGTGCGCGCGGCCGCGACCGCCTGGTTGGCGCCCTTGCCGCCGAGGTCGTCGGCATAGCTCACGGCATTCAAAGTCTCGCCCGCGGCAGGGAAGCGGCCGACGTGAAACATCGTGTCGACGCAGGCATTACCGACGACGTGGACATGCATGGCTCAGCTCTCACCGGTCGCCCAGCTCAGCATCTGTTCGAACAGGGTCTTGTAACCTTGCCAGGCGATGAATTGCGGCGGCAGCCAATGCGGCCCGACATCGGATGTCCAGGCCACGGTGCGGCCCTTGCCGTAATGGCCGGTGACAAGCAGCGGCAGCGATCCATAATCGGACGATACGGTGGCCAGAACCTCCGCCCCGTCCTTCAGCGTCACCTCGTTGAAACCGAGCAGGATCGGCCAGTCCGAGCCGAGACCCCTGAGGATGGGATGGCTCGACTCTGGTTTCGGCACCGGGGCAAAGCCTTCGGGAACCTCGACGCGGTCGTCATACGCCAGGCAGGTCACCGGCAGCACGTCCTCGACCGGCGTCTTGCGGTAGCGCGCGCCGCCATTGATGCCCTGGAAGCTGTAGTAGCCGCCGAACATCAAGAGCCCGCCGCCGGCGCTGACATAGTCGCGCAGCAGGCGCAGCCGGTTCGGCGTCGGCTTCGAGTGGACCCAGGTGTCGGGATGCAGCAGCAGGGTGTTGGCGCCGATATCGGAGAGCACCACCGCGTCATAGGCCGACAGCGCCTCCATCGTCTGCGGAAAGCCGCGCTGCGCCTCATGCGCCGGCATGAAGGTGACGGCGAACTCGGTCGTCTTGAGCGCGCTCAGCAATTCGTCCGCGCCGGTGTGGTAGGTGACGGTCGGGAACTGGTCGAAACCCTTGATGTGGGTCGCGGTCGACACCCAGGATTCGCCGGCAAGCAGGATCTTTTTCTTGGACATTTGAACTCCGTCGTAACTCTGGCGGTAAGTCTTATCGCCGTAAATCTGGGGCGCCGCTCAGGTCTGCCGCGCGAAGACAGCCTTCGGATTGGCGATCAGCATGCGGTCGATGGCCGCCTGCTCGACGCCATGGCGCTTTAGGCGCGGTATGAAATGCTTGAGGATATAGCCATAGCCGAAACCGCCGAAGCGGGTCAGCATGATCTTGAGGAACACATCCTGCGACAAAAGCAGGCGGTCGCCGAAACCGGCCTCGACAAGGTTCGCGATGGCCCGCGCATTCTCTTCGTCGGAGGGCGATTGCGCGTCCTGGTCGGCATAATAATAGTCCATGCCGATCATGTCGTATTCGAGGAAGGCGCCGCGCCGGGCGAGGCTTGTCTGGTAGTCGGGATCGTCGTGGCTCGGGTTCATGTGGCAGAGCACGGTGTGGCGAAGATCGGCGCCCTCGGCCTCGACGACATCGAGCACCTCGTGCGCCAGCCGCTCCCAGCCGGGCAGATGGATCGACAGCGGCACGCCGGTGATGCGCGAGGCGCGCGCCGAAGCCCGCAGCGACTTGCGCTCCTCGGCGGTAAAATCCTTGCTGACGCCGACCTCGCCGATCAGCCCGGCGATGATCGGCGGCTGCGTCTCGCCGCCGCCGGCATCGTTGACGATGAACTCGGTGACGGCGTCGACATCCATCGCCTTCAGCCATTCGGGATGGGTGTGCTCGAGATAGAAGCCGGTGCCCATGACGATCTTCAGGCCGGACATGCGGCTGATGCGGGCGAGCTTTTCGGGGTCGCGGCCGATGCCGATATTGGTGGTGTCGACGACGGTGTGGCCGCCCAGCGCGCGATAGCGCTGCAGCTCCGACAGCGCCAGGTCGGCGTCGTCGAGCGAGACATTGTCGCGGTTGACGTAAGGGTTCATGCGCAATTCGCCGATGATCCCGATGTTCACCGGCTGCTCGGCGATCGCCATGTCGTCGGGATGGCAGGGACATTTCCAGCTGCGCGCGCCGTCGAGCAATATGTGCTCGTGCATCAGCGTGATGCCCATCTCCTCGACCGGAACCGGGCCGAGCACGGTCATCACATGGCCGGTATCGACCCCGATCGCCAGCCGCTTAATGGGCGCTGCGTCATCGAAAAGATTGCTCATCGGCTCAACGGCTCCGCACGGCGCCGCGGAACAGGCGGAAGTTGAGCCAGATGGCGATCAGGATGATCGTTCCTGTGACGATCGGCGTCAGGAAGGGCGACAGATGCGCCAGGATCAGGCCGTTGCCGATGACGGCGACGGTCAGCGCGCCGAGCACCGTTCCGATGATCGTGCCGCGGCCGCCGAACAGGCTGGTGCCGCCGAGCACGACGGCGGCGATCACTTCGAGTTCGAAGCCCTGGCCGGCATTCGACGATCCGGATCCGAGCCGGGCCGCGATGATGATCCCGGCAAGGGCTGCCGCGGCGGCGGAAATCACATAGACGAAAAGCGTCGTCAGCCGCGTGTTGACGCCGGCGCGCCGCACCGCCTCGGCATTGGCGCCGATGCCGGTGACATAGCGGCCGAACGGCGTCTCGTTGAAGGCCAGATAGGCGATGGCGAGGATCGCCAGCGCGATCAGCGCCGGCACCGGCACGCCAAGGAACCAGGCGCGGCCCAGCACGGTGAACGCGCTTCCGGGCTCGATCGGGATGGAATAGCCGCCGGTGATCAGCAGCGCCACGCCACGGATCACCGACAGCCCGGCGAGCGTGACGATGAAGGACGGAATGCCCTCATAGGCGACGAAATAGCCCTGCACCGCGCCAAGCAGGGCGCCGAGCGCCAGCATGGCGAGGATGACCACCGGCCATGGCAGGCCGAACTGCAAAAGCGTCGCCGACAGCGTCGCCACCAGCGCCAGCACGGAGCCGACCGAAAGATCGATGCCGCCGGTGGTGATGACGAAGGTCATCGCCGCGGCGACGATCAGCAGCGGCGCCGACTGCCGCAGGATGTTCAACAGGTTGGGCGAGGTCAGAAAGGCGTCGGTCGCCACCGAGAAGATGATGCAGACGACAACAAAGAACAGCGCAATCGACACGACGCTGCCATTGGCGAGCAGGGCATCGCGCCAGGTGCCTTTGCGCACCCTTGGCGGCTGGGCGGAGTGGATCGAGCTCATGTCGCTCATGCCGGCGCTCCACCGCGATAGCCGTGGGTGGCGGAACGCGCATTGAACTTGCGGCCGACGATCAGATTGACCACGTCCTCGATATTGGTTTCGCCAATCAGCCGCTCGGCGACGCTGCGTCCTTCATACATGACCTGGATGCGGTCGCAGACGAGGAACAGATCCTGCAGGCGGTGGGTGATCAGAATGACGCTGACGCCGCGGGCGCTGACGGCACGGATCAGCTCGAGCACGGCCTCAACCTCGGCGACGGCAAGCGCTGCCGTCGGCTCGTCCATGATCAGCACGGCCGGCTCGAACGAGGCGGCGCGGCCGATCGCGATCGACTGGCGCTGCCCGCCGGAGAGGTTTTCGACCTTGAGCCGCGTATCGGCGATGACGATGCCGAGACGATCGAGCATATGGCGCGTCTCATCGTGCATGCGCTTGTTGTCGAGAAAGGAAATGCCGGCGATGCGGCGGCGCGGCTCACGGCCGAGAAAGAGGTTGCCGGCGACATCGACCGTGTCGCACAGCGACAGGTCCTGGTAGACCATCTCGACGCGCGCCGCACGCGCGTCCGCCGGCGAGCTGAAGGTCACCGGCTTGCCGTCGATCTCGATGGTACCGGCGTCGGGAACCACAGCCCCCGACAGCACCTTGCTCAATGTCGATTTGCCGGCGCCATTGTCGCCGACCAGCCCCAGCACCTCGCCCGGCTTCAGCGTCAGCGACACGTCGTCGAGCGTCTGGATGGCGTTGTAGCGCTTTGAGATGCCGCTCATCCGCACCCGGTAAGTCTGGCCACTGCTCATCTGGGTTCCACGCGATTTGCAAAGCATCCGCGGCGTCGCCTCAGGCGGCGCCGCGGATTGGTCGCCGATGCAGTCTACTTGAACATCGCGCGGTATTGGTCGACATTCTTCTTGGTCACGATCGTCACCGGAATGTTGATGATCGGATCGATTTTTTCGCCCTTCTTGAGCTTGCCCAGCGCTTCGACCGCAGCCTTGCCTTCGCCGGCCGGATCCTGCTGGACGACCGCCACCACCCAGCCATCATCGATGCCCTGAACCGCCTGCTTGGTCAGGTCCCAGCCGAACACTTTGACGTCACCGGTGCGGCCCTGGCTGGTCACCGCCGAAACGGCGCCGAGCAAGGCCGGCTCGCCGGTCGCATAGAGCGTCGTCATGTCCGGATTGGCAGTCATCAGGTTTTCCGAAGCGCTCAACGCGGTCTCCTGGACGTTCTGGCCGTCGACCGTGTCGAGGAAGGTGACGGCCTCACCGCTGTCGGTGACCGCCTTCTTGAAGCCGTCGAGCCGCTGGTTCTGGATGAACGAATTGAGCGCGCCGACGATGCCGATCTTGGCTTTGCCGCCCATCTCGGTCTTCACATAGTCGGCGTAGAACTTGCCAATATCCTCGCCGGCCTTGGTGTTGTCGACACCGATGAACGAAATGTTGTCGCCGTCGGGGATCTGCGCATCAATGGCGATGACGGGAATGCCGGCCGCCTTGGCAGCGGTGATCGCCGGCTTGACACCGTTGACGTCGATGGCGACCAGAATGATGCCGTCGACTTTCTGCGTGATGTAGTTCTCGATCGCGTCATTTTGCGCGCTCGGCACATTGTTGGCGTTGAAGATGACCAGCTTGGCGCCGGCGGCGTCGGCGGCCTTCTGCGCGCCCTCGTTGATCTGGTTGAAGAACAGGGCCTGCTGGTTGATGTTGACGAGAGCGAACGTATCGGCCAGCGCCGATCCCATGGCTACCGAGCCCACGGCAATGACGGCGGCGCAGCCGGCGAGAAGTTTGAACAGACGCATTTTTGGTTCCCCTTGCTTGCGGACCAAACCTCGGCCGGTCCCGTTGGTGCTAAAGGCACGAGGCAAACATTCAAGAGACTTGAATATTTGTCAATCCAAATGAACGTGGAGCGTCGCTCAGAAAGTCGCCGGCGTGTTGACCCAGAAAATGCTGGCGCGTTCCTCGCCGATGTTGCGGTAATGATGCGGCAGTTCCGACCTGAACACGAAGGCATCGCCGGCGGCGAGAGCATGGATCTTGCCGTCGACAATCAGCTCGATCCGACCGGCGAGCACGTAGCCGACTTCCTCGCCGGCATGCTGGATCGGACCTTCGCTCTCGCCGTCTGCCTCGATGTGATGGATGTTGCATTGCAGCAGGTGGCCGGACGAATACGGAATGATGCGTTCGAGCGAGATGCCCTCGCCGCGCCGCAACGCATCGAGCGCGATCAACGGCCGTGCGCCTGCGCGGAACACGATCGCCTCGTCGTCGTCGACCTGCTCGAACATCCAGCCGATATTGGTGTCGAGAACCTCAACCAGACGGTGAAGCATGGGCAGGGACGGCGAAGCCTTGCCGTTCTCGATCTTGGACAGCAGGCTTTCAGAGCAATTCGCGGCGGCAGCCAGCGTCTTCAGCGTCATGCCACGCGTCTGGCGGGCGAGGCGCAGCCGCGTGCCGAGCCGCGCGGCATTTAGGGTGGCGTCTGTTTCTGACTCTGGCCGTTGCCGATCGATTTTGTTCATCCGTTCGCCTCAACAACAGTCAGAGGACAACTCTCGCGCGAGCAAAAGACAGCAGCGGCCGATTTGCAAGCGCTTATCTGTCGATTTCGATGCTGCGGCCATGACCAGACAGTTTGAAGACACGGCAAACGCAATCTCAGCGTTCAACCCTTACACCCGCTTGGTGCGCTTGCTGGTTTCGGACTTGGCCCGGGCCTCGACCGCCTTCTCGATCTCGCGCTTCAGCTCGTCCTTGATGTCGGCCGTTTCGGCCAGCAAGGCATCGATCTTCATGAAATCGAGCACCCGGTATTTCGACACGGCAGGCCGGATCAATATGTCGGGCCGGCTCTGCTTCAGCTTGCTGGCGATGATCGACTGCATCATCAGCTGCGTGGCGCCGAACATCAAGTCGACGGAGGTCGGGAATTTGCGCCCGGCCTCGGTCGGCGCGCCGACCACGTCGACGGCGATGATGATGTCGGCGTCGAGCTCGATCAGGTCGAACGGCACGGGATTGTAGATGCCGCCGTCGATCAGCAGCCTGCCGTCGCGCATCACCGGGCGGAACACCGCGGGGATCGCCGCTGAGGCAGCCAGCGCCGAATGCAGCTCGCCTTCGCCCATCACGGCGAGCCTGTGTCCGTAGAAATCGGTTGCCGTCACCTTCAGCGGTATTTTGAGTTCGGCGAAGGTCTCGGGGATGGCGTCGGGCAGGAACGCTTTGAGGATGCGCTCGACATTGAACTGGCTGACGCCCAAGCCGCCCTGCATCGCCTCGGCAAAAGTGCCGGGCCGCGCCCGCCACATGCGCGTCGCCACTTCGGCGCGGCGGCCGAGGATCGAGCGCGTATAGTCGTGGATGTCCTTGCCGGTCATGCCCGAGGCCATGCCGGCGCCCATGATGGCGCCGATCGACGAGCCGGCGATGGCGGCCGGCCTTATGCCCAGTTCGTCCAGCGCCTCGATGACATGGATATGCGCCAGCCCGCGCGCGCCGCCGCCACCAAAGGCGATGCCGAAGCTCAGGCTCATTCCTTGTCGGCCTCGCCGAGCTTCGGCCCGACCACCATGACGGCCGGCTCGGCGGAGAGCAGCTTTTTTGCCGCCGCTTTCACCTGGTCCAGCGTCACCGCATTTATGAACGCGGCGCGGCGCTGCATGTAGTCGATGCCGAGCTTGTCGAGCTGCAGCTCGACCAGCGTTGCGGCGATCGCGCCGGAGGAATTCAGATTGTTGATGGCATAGGCGCCGATCATGTATTTCTTGGTCGCCGCCAGTTCGGCTTCGGTCGGCCCCTCCTCGGCCATGCGCTTGACCACGTCGCGCACGACAGCCAGCGTCTCGGCGGCTCTGTCCGAGCGGGTCGAGGTGGTGATGGACAGCGCCTCGGAGTGCTGGTGGTCGACGAGGTCGGAGCTCACGCTATAGGCCAGGCCGCGCTTGTCGCGCACCTCGTCGAACAGCCGCGAGGTGAAGGTGCCGCCGCCGAGAATCTCGTTCATCAGCACCGCGGCGAAGAAGTCCGGCGCGTTCCGCTTCACGCCGGGATAGGCGAGTTGCAGCGAGGCCTGCGGCTGGTCGTAAACGACCTCAAGCTGCTGGCCGAGCTTCAGGTCGATGTCGGCGACCGGCGTGAGCGCCTGTTTTTCCGGCAGGCTGCCGAACACCAGATCGAGCTTCTGCTTCAGCGTCTCGGCATCGATGGCGCCGACCACCGCGACATGCAGGCCGTCGCGGGCGAAATTCGCCTTGTGGAAGGCGCTTAGGTCGCCCGGCGTGATCGTCGCTATGCTTTGCCTGGTGCCCTGGTCGGGCCGCGCATAAGGATGGATGCCGTAGATCGCTTCCAGCCATTTGCGCTGGGCGAGCGTATCGGGATCGCGCTCGCTGGCGATGATGCCCGACAGGATTTGCGAGCGGATGCGGTCGATCGGCGCCTGGTCGAAGCGCGGCTGGTTGACCGCCACGCGCAACAGGTCGAAGGCACCGTCGCGCTGCTCGGCCAGCATGCGCATCGAGCCATAGATGCCGTCGCGCTGCGCGTCGAAGCTCATTTCGGCGCCGACATCGTCAAGCTTGATCTGGAAGGCCTCGCTGTCGAGGTCGCCGGCGCCTTCGTCGAACAGGCCGCTCATCAGATTGGCAAGCCCTTCCTTGCCGGGCGGATCCTGCGTCGCGCCGCCATCGAAGACGAAGCGGATGGCGACGATCGGCACCGAATAGTCTTCCACCAACCAGGCGGTGATGCCCTTCGACGAGGTCACCTCCTGGATGTTCATGGCGGCACGAGCGGAAAGCGCCGGCAGGATGAGGAAGACGAGGGAGAGGAGCAGGGTTGCTAAAAGCGGGCCGGCGCGCCAATTGCCAAGGTCGGCGCCGCCCCTCATCGCCCTGCCGGGCACTTCTCCCCGTATAGTGACGGGGAGAAGTGGGCTGGCCGCAACGGCGGCGCCCTTCCAGCAACGCTGGCGGTTGGCGAAATCGTCGATCAGAGCGCCCCTCTCCCCGTCATTATACGGGGAGAGGATGCCGGCAGGCGGGTGAGGGGCAGCGCCAACGCTCAAGCTCATCATCAAATCAATTCCCAGCCTGGGTTTGCGGCAGAAGATAGCCGGTCGTTGCGTGGTTGAGATTAAGATAGCGGGCAGCGACCGCCTTGACCTGATCGGCTGTGACCTTACGGATGCGGTCCGGCCATTGCTGGACGTCCTGGATATTGCCGCCGGTGGCGAGCGTCGAGCCGTAGATGTTGGCCATGTCCTCCTGCTTGTCGCGAGCAAAGATCATCGAGCGGACGAAACGGTCCTTGGATTTTTCCAGCTCGTCGCTGGTGACGCCGTCTTTCGCAATGCGGGCAATCTCGGCGTCGACCGCGGCCTCGATGTCGGCCAGCTTGGCGTCGCCGCGCGGCGCGCCGTAGACGGTGAAATTGGTGTCGTCGAGCATGGTGCCTTGGAAGAAGGCGCCGGCCGCCGCGGCTATGCCTTGCCTGACGACAAGCTCCTGGTAGAGCCGGCTGCGGTTGCCGCCGCCGAGGATTTCGGACAGCACGTCGAGCGCCTCCGCTTCGCCCGGCTTTGCCGTGTGATAGGACGGAACCACCCACTGCGTGGTAAAGCTCGGCACGCTGACGCGTCCATCGGTCAGCGTCACCGTGCGCCTGGTGTTCTGCTCCGGCTCGACGGGGCGGATGCGCGGCGGCAAATCCGGACCGCGCGCGACCTTGCCATAGGTCTTTTCGGCCAACGCCTTGACCGTTTCCGGCTCGACATCGCCGGCCACCACCAGCACGGCGTTATTGGGCGTGTAATATTTATTGTAGAAGGCCATCGCGTCGGTGCGGTTCAGCTTCTCCATCTCCTGCATCCAGCCGATGACCGGGATGCGATAGGGCTGGTTCTGCCACAGCGTGGCATCGATTTCCTCGTCGAGCACCGCCTGCGGATTGGAGTCGATGCGCGAGCGGCGCTCCTCGAGGATGACGTCGCGCTCGGTCTTGATGACATCGTCGTTGAGGATGAGATTGCGCATCCGGTCGGCCTCGAAGCCCATCATTTGCTCGAGCGCCTGCGGCACCACCGTCTCGTGAAAGGCGGTGTAGTCGTAGGAGGTGAAGGCGTTGTCCGAGCCGCCGATGGCGGCGACGGCGCGGTCGAGTTCGCCGGCCGCATGGTTGCTGGTCGCCTTGAACATCAAATGCTCGAAGAAATGGGCAATGCCGGATTTGCCCGGCGGCTCGTCGGCGCTGCCGATCTTGTACCAGACCATATGGGTGACGATCGGGGCACGGTGATCCGGGATGACGACGACTTCCATGCCGTTGTCGAGCAGGAAATCCGTCGCTGCGCCGTTGTCAGGATTGCTATCCGCCAGAGCCGGAGCGGCCATCA
This sequence comes from Mesorhizobium sp. M0244, assembly GCF_040321795.1. Taxonomy (NCBI): domain Bacteria; kingdom Pseudomonadati; phylum Pseudomonadota; class Alphaproteobacteria; order Hyphomicrobiales; family Phyllobacteriaceae; genus Mesorhizobium; species Mesorhizobium sp. M0244. The sequence continues at coordinate 21,314 of NZ_JAMYSE010000078.1, forward strand.
CCAAAGCCAGCCCCAAGAGCGTTCCGCGCAGCCATTCAGCCTGAAATGTCATAGATGGCTCCGGTTTGGTGGTGGGACGATAGGCGGGGTTGCTGGTCGAGGCAAAGCGAATTGTTCGTCATTTTGAAGGCGCCATCGCGAAGGCCGAACTCAGGCGGCCTCGATGAAGCGGATGACCGTCTCGCCATAGTTGCGCTCGTCGACAATCGAAAAGCCCGGCCCTGCCTCGAACGGCGCCGCCGCTGCTTCCTCGACGACGCAGAGCGCACCGGGGGAGAGCCAGCCGCCGGTCTTGGCCGAGCGCAAGGCGCGTTCGCCAAGGCCTTTGCCATAGGGCGGATCGGCAAAGACCAGGCCGAATGCGGCGATGGTGCCTGCCTCGCCCAAGGCCGTCGCGTCGCGGCGGAAAATCTTGGTGCGGCCGGTGAGGCCGAAGGCCTCGACATTGGTGCGGATCAGGCCGCGCCCTTCGGCGGATTCCTCGATGAAGACAGCGTAGGAGGCGCCGCGCGACAGCGCTTCGAGGCCGAGCGCGCCGGTGCCGGCGAACAGGTCGAGCACGCGCGCGCCGTCCAGTCTTTCGGGAAAGCGATGCGCCAGCACGTTGAAGACCGCCTCACGCGTGCGGTCGGTGGTCGGGCGGATGGCAAAGGTGCGGGGCGTCGCCAGCGGACGCCCGCCAAGCTCACCGCCGACGATCCGCATTACTTCCTTTCGGGCCGCCGCGCGGCCGGTCGCCACCGCCATCCGGGCGCTCGCCGCGCGGTTTGCCGAACGGCTTTGCAACGCCGCCTTGCGGCTTGCCGCCGGGCTTGCCGTAAGACGGCTTGAACGAGGCCTTGCGCGCCTTGTTTTCTGCCGCCTTGGCGGCGTCTGCCTCCGCCCTGCCCTTGCCAATCGGCCGTGCGCCCGGCGCCATCCAGACATTGGCCTTGCGCTGGCCCGGCGGCTCGATCGGCCGCTGCTCGCGTTCGGACTTCTTCCCACCGACGCCGCCACGAGGCTGGTCGCCACGGGGTTTGTCCCCGAAGTCGCTGCGTTCAGGTCTGGGGCCACGCTCGCCAAAGCTCTTTTTCGGCCCAAAGCTCCTGTCGGGGCTTGTCGACAGCTTGCCGAGCGCTTCGTCGCGGCTGCCTTCGCGACGCTTGCGGTTCTTGATCAGGCCGCCCTCGCCGATCGGCCGGCGTTCGCCGTCGCGGGTGAATTTCGGCCGCTCGGGCTCCTCCTCCCGCTCACGCCTGACCGGCTTGTTGGAAAATGGCTTGGCGATATCGGCGTCGAAATTGGCGCCGGACTCTTCGACCAGGCGCTCGCCGAGCTGGTCGCGCAGCACGCGGCCCTTGATCTCCAGCACATGGCCTTCCGGCAAATCGTCGAGCTGGAACGGCCCGTAGGAAATACGGATCAGCCGCGTCACGTCGAGACCGAGCGCGCCCAGGATGTTCCTGACCTCGCGGTTCTTGCCTTCGCGCAGGCCGAGTGTCAGCCAGGCGTTCGAACCCTGCTCGCGGTCGAGCGTCGCCTCGATGGCGCCATAAAAGACACCGTCGACGGCAATGCCTTCGCGCAGCCCTGCAAGCGCGCTTTCCTCGACCTTGCCGTGAACGCGCACGCGGTAGCGTCGCAACCAGCCGGTCGCCGGCAGTTCGAGCACGCGCGACAGGCCGCCATCATTGGTGAGCAGCAGCAGGCCTTCGGTGTTGATGTCGAGCCGGCCGATGGTCATCAGCCGCGGCAGCCCGGGCGGCAGCACGTCGAAGACGGTCTTGCGGCCTTCCGGATCGCGGTTGGTGGTGACCACGCCGGCCGGCTTGTGGAACAGGAACAGCCGCGTGCGCTCGATCGGCGGGATCTCCATGCCGTCGAGATGGATGATGTCGCCGGGCATCACGTTGAAGGCCGGCGAGGACAACGCCCTGCCGTTGACCTTGACGCGGCCGGCCGCGATCAGTTCCTCGGCGTCGCGGCGCGAGGCCAGGCCGGCACGCGCCAGCCGCTTGGCAATGCGTTCGCCGGCTTCTTCCGTTGCCTCGACGCGACGCGGGCGCGGCTTGAAGCCATCCTCCGATGCCGCCTGTGCCCTTTGTGTCCCTTGGGGCCGATCGCCGCCAAAATGACGCTTAGGACGATCACTGAAGTCACGCTTGGGACGGTCGAAGCGCTTTTCGCCGTGCTCGCCTTCCGTAGCTGCCGGCCGGTCACCGCGCGGCGCGTAGGGCTTGCGCGGACCTTCGCGCTTCTCATAAGGCTTGCCTTCCGGACGCGGCCCTTTGCTGAACGGCCTGTCGCCGCCTTTGAAGTCGCGCTTCGGCCCCTCGCCTTCGGCCGCTGCTGGCCGGTCGCCGCGCGATGCATAAGGCTTGCGTGGACCCTCGCGCTTTTCATAAGGCTTGCCTTCGGGTCTTGGTCCCTTGCTGAATGGCCGGTCGCCTTCCTTGAAGTCGCGCTTTGGCTTGAAGTCGCGCTGCGGCCGTTCGCCTTCGGCCGCCGCCGGCCGGTCGCTACGCGGAGTGTAGGGTTTTTTGGCGCCGAAGGACGGCTTGCCGCCCTTGCCGGGAGCGCTATCGCGACCGCGCGGCCCGGCCGGCTTCGGGCCGTTCCTGCGCGGGAATTTCTTGTTTTTGTCGTCCATGTGGCCTTTGCTCGTTTGCGCGGGTAGTAACAGGATCGCGCTCTAGTGGCGAGGAGATAATCGGAATGGAAACCGCGTGAAGCGGCAGGATTTCATGGCGCTGGCGCTGAAAGAAGCCGAAGCCGCCGCCCAGCGTGGCGAGGTGCCGGTTGGCGCGGTCGTCGTCGGCGGCGATACGGTCGTTGCGAGTGCCGGCAACCGCACCCGCGAGCTCGCCGATCCCACCGCCCATGCCGAGATGCTGGCGATCCGCGAAGCCTGCAGCAAGCTTTCCAGCGAGCGGCTCAGCGGCCACGATCTTTATGTGACGCTGGAGCCGTGCGCCATGTGCGCCGGCGCCATCTCCTTCGCCAGGCTGCGGCGGCTCTATTTCGGCGCCGCCGACGAAAAGGGCGGCGCGGTGGTCAACGGCGTTCGCTTCTTCACGTCACCGACCTGCCACCATGTACCCGACATCTATCCGGGCATGGCAGAGAACGATGCAGCAGCACTGCTGAAAGACTTTTTTCGCGAGCGACGCGGACCCTGATTTTTCTGGTCGGGCCGACGATCCAAATCCAGCCAGCCAAATCCAGGCCAGCAAGTCTCTGGCGCCGTCAGTCTACCAGGGCAGCCAGTCGAACATGCCACCGCTCTTGCTCTTGGCGGCAGCCTCCTTCTTGAGGCGGCGTTCCTTTTTGTACTCGTCCTCGCCAAGGTCGCCCTGCGGCGCAGTGTCGGCGGCAGCGCGGTATTGCACCGGCGGCTCGCTCAGATATCTGCGGGTGGTCGGGTCGCCCTGTTTGCCTTCAGCCCTGCGGCGCATGATTTCCGCAGCGCGGCCCTTGTCCGAATCGGCCGGAGTCCAGGCTGGCGGGTGGCTCGAGCCCGACTGCTTCAGCGCGGCCTTGACCGACGCCGGATCCGTCTGCACGTCATCGACGACCTGCGCCTGGTAGGCCGGGTCGTCCTGATGCAGGGTAGCATCGGCGCGCAGGCGGGCACGGCGCTGCTCCGGCGATTCGGGCCATTCGGCGCTTGCCGTCTCGATGCTTTCCTGAGGCGGCGGCAACACTTCCTTCTGCCCAGGTCCCGGCTTTACCAGCGCGGGCCTCGGCTTGTAGTCGATGTTGTTCTTGCCCTTGGGTGCGAAGGAAAAAGCCCCGGTGAGGTCGCCGGCAAGCTGCGCGCCCGCGGTCTTGTCGGTCCCGTAAGTGGGCGAGCCCATGCAGCCGGACAAGGCAAGGCCCGATACGACAAGCGGCGCCAGCAGCGCAACGCGCGCGTAAGTTCTCTCGGTCATGCCAAAAAGTCCCACTGTAGACAGCCTCTCGATTGCCGCCGGCCAAAGAAAGGTCCGGTCCCCGTCGCCTATGCTCTTCCGACGGAATTCCGGCGACAATTTGTCGTCCGGAGTTTCGCGTGTTTACCTCAACCACTCGTTAAGGGCAACGCACGGGGGCTGATCGGCCGCCCGCCGTGGCATTTGTGCACCGCCTCAAAGGCGGCTCAAAGCCTTCAGCTCATGCAGGACAGCGGCGTCACGGGCCGAAACATCCGGGAATTCCGGATCCAAGCCGACATCGGCGGTGTAGCGCCAGGAGCGTGCGCATTTCACCAGGCCGCGGTCCTCCGCCTTCTCGACGACCACGGCGACGCCTTTGACGTCGTCGAGGGTAAAGCCGCCCGCCGATGCCTTGCCGTGCGCGATAACCAGATCGCTGGTGATCGCCATCTCGGCCATGTCGACATCGGCGATCGCCGCTTCGAGCGCGGCATCGTCGAGAGTGACGACCGGCACCGCTTCCAGCGAAGAGCCGATGACCTTCTGCGCGCGGGCGATCTCCAGCGCGCCGGTGACGACACGGCGGACCTGCCGCACCTTGCGCCACTTCTCCGCCAGCGCCTCGTTCTTCCAGTCCGCCGGGATCTCCGGGAACTGGTCGAGATGCACAGAGACGGCATCCGAATGGCGGTCGAGCCAAGCCTCTTCCATGGTGAAAGGCAGCATCGGTGCCAGCCATTTCACCAGGCAGTCGAAGAGATGGCGCACCACCTGCACGGAAGCCTTGCGCTTCACGCTGGAAGGCGCTTCGCAGTAGAGCGCATCCTTGCGGATATCGAAATAGAAGGCCGACAGCTCGACCACCATGAAGTCGAGCAGCGCGCGGGTGATGCGCTTGAATTCGAAGGCGTCGTAGCCCGAGCGTACCAGTTCATCGAGCTCCGCTAGCCGGTGCAGCATCAGCCGCTCCAGCTCCGGCATCTTGTCCAGCGGCACCTCCTCGCCATCATCATGGGCGAGCGTGCCCAGCATCCAGCGGATAGTGTTGCGCAGCTTGCGGTAGGCGTCGATATTGGTCTGCAGCACGTTCTTGCCGAGCCGCTGGTCTTCCCAATAATCGGTCGTCACCACCCAGAGCCGCAAGATGTCGGCGCCGGACTGTTTGATGACGTCCTGCGGCACGACGGTGTTGCCGAGCGACTTCGACATTTTCCGCCCCTCCTCATCCATGGTGAAGCCATGGGTGACGACGGTGTCGTAGGGCGCCCTGCCCCTGGTGCCGCAGCTTTCGAGCAGCGAGGAGTGGAACCAGCCGCGATGCTGGTCGGAGCCTTCGAGATAGACGTCGGCCGGCCATTTCAGGTCCGGCCGATCCTCAAGCGTGAAGGCATGCGTCGAGCCCGAATCGAACCAGACGTCGAGGATGTCCATCACCTGCTGCCATTTCGAGGCATCGTGATTGCCGAGGAAACGCTCCTTGGCGCCGGCGGCGAACCAGGCGTCGGCACCTTCCTTCTCGAAGGCGTCCATGATGCGCTGGTTGACCGCCTCGTCGCGCAGGACATTGCCGTCAGCATCGGCGAAGACGGCGATCGGTACGCCCCAGGCGCGCTGGCGCGACAGCACCCAGTCGGGGCGCTCTTCGATCATGGCGCGGATGCGGTTCTGGCCGGCCGCCGGCACGAAGCGGGTATCGTCGATGGCTTTCAGGGCGCGGCTGCGCAGCGTCGTGCCGTCGCCAAGCTCCTTGTCCATGTAGACGAACCATTGCGGCGTGTTGCGGAAGATGATCGGCTTCTTCGACCGCCATGAATGCGGATAGGAGTGCTTCAGCCGGCCGCGCGCGAACAGCGCATTGTGATTGATCAGCTCGTCAATCACCGCCTGGTTGGCATTGCCCTTCTTGCCATTGTCGTCGATGACGCGCCCCGCCCCACCCTCGCGGTCCGGGCCAAAGGCCGGCGCGTCCTTGGTGAAGAAGCCGGCATTGTCGACGGTGAACGGGATCGCGGTGTCGATGCCGCGCTGGCGAAGATCAGAGGCCGCATCCATCCAAGCGTCAAAGTCTTCGCGGCCGTGTCCTGGCGCAGTGTGGACGAAGCCGGTGCCAGCGTCGTCGGTGACGTGGTCGCCGGCGAGCATCGGCACGGGGAATTCGTAGCCGCCATTCAAACCTTTGAAGGGATGAGAAAGCGTAAGGCTTCCAAGCTCTTCGGCGCCGACGCTGCGAAGACAATTCAAGGTGACTTTGGCCTTCCCGGCGGCCTCGTCTGCAAGTTTCTCGGCAAAGATCAGCTTTTCGCCGGGCTGGGGACCAAAGGCGTTCTCGGCCGCCGTAACCTCGTAGAGACCATAGTTGATGCGCGGCGAGTAATTGACGGCGCGGTTGCCGGGGATTGTCCACGGCGTCGTCGTCCAGATGACGACGTTGGCATCCAGCAGGTCCAGTGACGTCTCCGTAAGCTTCGGATCCAAGGCTGGCTGCCCATCCTCGACGTTGATGACCTGACGAGCAAGGCTGACGACCGGAAACTTCGCCCAGATCGTATCCGACTCATAGTCCTGGTACTCGACCTCCGCCTCGGCAAGCGCGGTGCGCTCGACCACGCTCCACATCACCGGCTTGGAGCCGCGATAGAGTTGGCCGGACATGGCAAATTTCAACAGCTCCCCGGCGATGCGCGCCTCGGCATGGAAAGCCATCGTCGTATAGGGATTGTCGAAGTCGCCGACGACGCCCAGCCGCTGGAACTCGGCACCCTGCACCTTGATCCAGTGCGCCGCGAACTCGCGGCATTCCTGGCGGAACTCGTTGACCGGCACCTCGTCCTTGTTCTTGCCCTTGGCGCGGTACTGCTCCTCGATCTTCCATTCGATCGGCAGGCCGTGGCAATCCCAGCCGGGCACGTAGTTCGAGTCATAGCCGCGCATCTGGAATGAGCGGGTGATGACGTCCTTGAGGATCTTGTTCAGCGCATGGCCGATATGGATGTTGCCATTGGCATAGGGCGGGCCATCATGCAGCACGTATTTTTCGCGGCCGGCGGCGTCTTCGCGCAATTTGCGGTAAAGGTCCATGTCCTGCCAGCGCTTGACCAGCAGCGGTTCCTTTTCCGGCAAACCGGCGCGCATCGGGAAATCCGTCTGCGGCAGGTAGAGCGTTTTGGAGTAGTCGATCGTCTCGGCGGTATCGGTATCAGTCATTGGTCTGCCATATGCGTTGCCCGGCGGCAAAAGAGCCCGGGCGTTGAACTATCATGATCTGGAAAAAGCGCGAGAGGCCGCGCGCAAGATTCCCGGCGGCTCCGGCGGCGGTCAGGCCGCCCGGAACACCGGGCCTGTAATTCGTATCGCAATCGCGAATGCGCTGATAAAGTGCGTCATGACCGGGCTTTTAAACGAGGCCGGCCCTATTGAAAAGCCCGAACTCTGATGCTTCCTCCTAGGAGCATGTACCAACTGCGGTTTACATTTCACAGTTAGCGCGCCGGAAGGAACGAAATGTGACTCTGACGATTACCGAGTCCGAACGCGCCCTGCGACTTCGTATTTCAACGATGGCGGATCGTGTTTTCGGCAACCATGAAAGGGCGCAGCGCTGGCTGCGCAAGCGAAGTCGGGTGCTCAACGAGGCGCCCATCAATCTCCTACAATCCGAAACAGGTGCGATGCTTGTGGAAGAGGAACTCAACCGCATCGCCTACGGCATAGTCGCCTGAGCCATGCGGCTGCGCACAGTATATAACCTGCGACATCACATCGAGAAATCGAAGCGGTAGGTTGTCGACACGCCGATCGTGAACTGGTTGCGATCGCCGCGCTCCTTGACCAGGCTGGAATCGGCGGCCGGACCCATCAGGCGGGAATATTCGCCAAACAGGCTGGCCGTCATCGGCTCGGTCACTTCCCAGGTCACCGCGCCGCCGAGGCCCGCCGACTTCACGCCGCCGCCGGGATGATATTCGCTGAGCCCCGAGGCCGCGGCCTCCTCGGCATCAACGCCATAATAAGCATCGAAGTACCCTGACGAAGCGAACGAAACGCGCGGGCCGCCCGAAATCCTGACGTCCGGCCTCACATCGTAGAATGCGTCGGCGGCGATGTCGGCGACAAAGCCGTTATGGGCGCGAATGCCGTGCCGCAATTCGGCGCGGGCGCGCAGCCAATCCAAAGGATAGAATTCAAAGAAGCCGCCGGCCTCGCCGCCCCAGCGCACCGGGTCGAGGCCTTTCAGTTCATCGGCGTCACCACCGTCGCGGGAAAACAGGAACTTGCCGGTCAGGCCGGCGCGGACGCCGCCGTCGTCGATCAGCGCCAATGAGATGTTGTCGTTGCGCGAGGCGAAGCGCGCCGCGGGGCCAGCCTTGCCGAGCGAGATGATCGGCGAGGCGCTGAGCAGGTACTTCTTGCCGCCCTCGAAATTCGGAGCGACCATGCCGGTGGCGCCGACTGTCAGGTACCAGTCTCCGGACAGCCAGCCGAAGGTGCCCTCGCCGGCCTCGGCGACGCCGCACGCGCGGAGCATGAAAGCGGCCAAGACCATCGGGATTGTCGGGACAGACCGCATCGTTACTCCATACGTCGAACACGTTGGCCGACACAACCAGCCTTCGCCGAAGCCATGGCGCCAGTTCGGTAAAATTTGACTTAATATCCGCAACATTGGCGGCGTTGGCCGAACTGTCCCGCATTGCAGCCAATTGTATGGTGCGCCAAGATCCCAGATCAAGACATCTGGAATGCGCCAGCAGCCGCCTCACCCAAGGGTTATAAATATTCGCGGACAAACATGCCGGCGCTGTGAAGAGCGCGCCAACTGGCACTCAACCCCGCATTCCAAACCGGCCAAGCGTGAATCATATGCGGCCAAATTTCGAGACGTACTTTGACGTCAGCCGCGCCAGCGGCTTCCGCGAGCCGAGTTGCGTCCGACAGCAGCGTCTCGGCCGAACCGACTTGTATCAGCATTGGGGGAAATCCGCTCAGATCGGCGAACAACGGCGAGATCAGGGGATCGCTCCGACCAACGCCATGGGGAACATAGGCGGTTGCCAGTTCCTCCAAATA
>NZ_JAMYSE010000079.1:0-29242 GCF_040321795.1 Mesorhizobium sp. M0244
TGGCACAGATCTGGGCGGAGCTTCTCGGTGTCGAGCGGGTCGGGCGCCACGACAACTTCTTCGAACTGGGCGGCCATTCGCTCCTGGCGGTGCAGTTGCTCAGTCGAGCATTAGATCTTGGGCTGGACTTTAGCGCCGCTGACCTCTTCCAAGCCCCTGTTCTGAAGGAACTTGCATCGAAGATTCATTTGGAGCCACAGCCCAGGAGTCGCGGAGTGATTTCCATTCGACCAACCGGATCGCAGCCACCGCTCTTCTTTGTCCCCACAGGTTTTGGAGATTGTTCCTATGTCGTCGGTCTGGTGGAGGAAATGGACGTAGACTGTCCCGTCTACGCTTTACCATGGCCGTCTTTCGATGAAGTTCGTCCACTGACCCTTGAAGCGATAGCTGATCAGGTCATCCTCGCGATCAAAGAAATTCAACCGCAGGGACCATATCGCTTCGCTGGATACTCATCAGGCGGAATCTTGGCTTACGCAATCGCCCAGCGCTTGCTGAGTCTCGATGACGCTGTGTCGTTCATCGCTCTCATCGATGTTACGCTACCCGCAAACGTGACAAAGATATCACCCATCCAAATGGTACGAGACGTCGTGCTCGATTCTTTTGAATCCTTAGATGATGAGAGCTTCGAAGTGTTGGAGCAATTTGCTGGACAAAGTTCAATCTCTCAGCTGCTTGAAAAGGGGCAGCAGATTGGGGCAATACCTCTGGATCGTAATCTCCATAACGATGTTTTGATGTATGAAAGGACCGCCCGGTTCCACAAGGCGCTGCAGGCGTACCAAGTCCCAACCCTGCCAATTGAGATACATCAGTTTTATGCCACCGAGGCTCTCTTCAGTTCTCGGGCACGACAAGCTAAGAGTTCATTCTGCCCAGAGGCATGTTCGCCTATGCGCGGCTGGGACCGGGTCTTGAGTCCGGAGGCCATTACTGCCGTACCGATTGTAGGCGACCACGTGACGATGATGAGTGTTCTGGAAAGCCGCAAGGCTCTGGCCCGAGCTATTTCTACGCCCTTAATCGGGGTTCTTGAAAAAGATCCCTAGCGAACTGCACCGAAGGTTCTGGCACCCAGACGAGGTTCGGTCTCGGATCGCGACAATCCCCAAATGTCGGAGGAGTTCTGGCTCGGTGATCCAAAGATGGGAAACATATGTGGTCCGCCGCCGCTGCTGATCGACGACCGAGTCGAGTCAATTCCAAGGCCAAGCTGCATTGGCTGAGCTTCTCACTTGAAATGCTCAAAGAAATAGATGGAGACTATCACCATTGATCAACAGAACATCCTCGTCGGCATTCGTCCAATAGAACCGGCCGACGAATCCACCTTGTACGCTTCCGAAGTTACCCCGATGGGACGCGCTGTTACCAAAGTCCGTCGCCAAAGCGGTGCTGCAAGAGTAATTGCCCGAACACTTCTTGGGAAACTGGGATTCCCACCACTGCCGATCTTAAAGACGCGCTCTGGTGTTCCGATCTGGCCGGCCGGCATCGTCGGATCTTTGGCTCACCACGATACAGTAGCAGCCGCCGCTATTGCAGGAACGAAGAGGATTGCAACTCTCGGCATCGACATTGAGCCTAATGAGCCACTGCCGGAGAACTTGATCGAATTGATTGCTACCCCTAACGAGCAACGCATGTACGATCTACGCCTGCTTGAGCGGCGGGACCTCTTTGTTTTGAAGGAGGCCGTATATAAGGCGTATTTTCCACTGTACAATGACGTTCTTGAATTCCAGGACGTGGAAATTGATATCTCTGCGCGATTAGGGTACGTGTCGAAGGCAAATTGCACGTTTTCGCTCGAGTTACTTATTTCCAACAATGTAATCGGGTTGGCGTATTCATGGCCGACATGCGGTGACCTTGCCCCGCTGATCTAATCCGGTTGACGTTCGTTCTGGCCCATCGAGAGGACCAGGACATGAAACGTAGCCGCTTTTCTGAAGAGCAGATCATCGGAATTTTTGAAGGAGCCGCAAGCACGGGGTCAGCGACGCCTCGATTACAACTGGAAGGGCCGCTTCGGCGGGATGGATGTCTCCGAGGCTCGGCGACTGAAGGCTCTGGAGGGAGCATGAGGAACTGTGGGGCGGTTATGCGGCGAGAGCTGTTTCGTCGGTTTTGTTGCAACGGCTGAATAGGGGCACAGAGAGGCCCTGATGCGAGGTCAATCAGGCGGCGAGGATTTCGAACTGCTCGGCCAAGGACGGATTCGGATTGAAGGCGTACCTCGCCTGTCGCTTGCGCATCATGTGAATCATTTCGATGCCGGTCAGGATGGTGGCTGCGGTGGCCGTCGATTTGAAGCCGAGCATCGGCCGGATACGGCGCTTGATGCGCCGATGGTCCTGTTCGATCCGGTTATTCAGGTATCTACTCTTGCGGATCCGGATCGGCTTCAGCCGGCGCCGGGAGCGGTCCTGCAAGCGATTTGTGGTGTCGCAGGAAACGATCGCCTCCCGATTGGTCTGGCTATCGTCGATGACGACGCGATCCGGTCGGCGATGACGCTCCAGCGCCTTTCTGGGGTCAGGACAAGAGCAGTTCAAAATCTTGCGCTAAGAGCGAACGGCTCCGACGCTGTGCTGATGGGAGGCTCCGCGCCTCCGCCGGTTGCTCAACCCGCGCCAAGAGGCGTAACAGAAACGGCCAAGGCTCTAATCGCCACTGGAGGACAGTTCAGTGGCATGTATGGACGGCCTCCGCGTGGCAAGGGCTTTCTGACATTGATGACAGGTCGGTCGGCTGCAGGCATGTATTCGGCCTTTGAGTGCGGCCTGTTGTGGCGTTGCGCCAGGATGGACATTCTGCTGAATTTTACATGCGGCGCCGTTTCATGGATGCGCGCTTGGGCTCCCCATTTTCTATTGCCCGCCCCGGCTCATGCCGGGCTGGCTTCTTGGCGTTCTGGGAGGATTTGCTCACCATGGTTCATAGTGGCAGCGCAACCGGTGAGCGCCTCACCTGAGGCTACATGGCGGCCGTGGAGATTGCCTCAGAAGCGGCGCCCAATCGGAAACCTTAGCACCTCCGCGTTTTGGCGTGGCTGCTTGAACTCTTCGACGGCAACCGCCTCAATTAGCAGGTCCAAGGCTTCGCGTCCCCTTCGACTCATCGGGTCATCGCCACAAAGGTAGTCATACGCTCGATCTAAATGCACTCGGGCGGCGGAAAAATTGCTTGTCATAGGACCCTCTCTAACCACCCGCATTGCCGTCTACGACGGTGAAGGTCGCGCAATCGCCAATATCGACAGACAAATTTGAATCAAACCGGGGATGATCGGGGGAGTAGCCAGGACGTCACCCACGCTGACTGAACCGGTCGACATCGACGCCGTGGTCTCGGCATTCCTCGCGCGCCTGGAGGCCGAAGTCCCCTGACATGATGCCGCCGTCGAGCCCGCCGACGATCACTCGCTGGCGCATGGTCGGATCATAAATGCCGAGCACCCCGTTCCGACCACCTCTGACCTCCGTCATTCGATGCAGACGCGCGGAACCGGCCCGATTTTGCGGCGTAGAGCCAGAGGCGGCCGCCAGGTCCCAGGCCGGTTGGCTCCAAATCGCGCTAGGTCGTGTGGATCAGGTTTGTCCACACCATTTAGCTATACGCGGGGGGCGATAATACCACCGAAGAAGAAATGGCGCAGGTATTGGGTATCGATCCGTCGGAGCACCCAATCCCGCCCGCAGCGCGGGTCGCAGCCATCTCGACCGATTGGTGGACTCCTGACTACGGGATTTAAGGAGCTTTTCCAACCTATAGCTAAATGGAAAGAGACCCCTCGATCGCGCCAACCTCGGCCCAACCTACTGGACTCCAGAACGAAAAGAGCGCGTGGGGCTCGAGCGACTTGCGAGGAGAAGGAAATCGCGCCTCGGCATGACTGACTCCGACTGCCTGAGCGCCGGCATCGCCTTTCAGTGCGCCCAAGGGGAGCGTTCCGGTGGCCAGTGCTGCCTTGCTGGAACGGAGCAGGTGGGCTGTTCTAGCAACACGGTTGAGTGCCCGGGGTGCCAACAATGAACAAATGCGCAGGAACGCTCGATCGGGCGCCTTCGGCAGGCCTGAGACCCTAAAACCTGTGCAAGTGCACAGGTAGCGAAGTGCGTGCAGGTTCGAGCACAATGGGCGTCGGCGCAATTTCCATGCCGACCACCAACGGAGATATCTGCGATGACCAGCAACATGCGGCTAATGAAAGCGAGCGAGATTCCCGCCTTCGTCGACAAGGTGATCGAGGCTGGCTGTGATATCTGCGCGATCGGTCACTTAGGCTACTCACTGGGCGATGTTGACGGGAAGGTACCCTGGCGCAAGGTAAAAAGAATCGTGGAAGAGTTTGGCGATCGTGATCACCTGCTACCGGAGATCGTTGCCTATCTTCGCTCGATAGGCCGGTGCATAGAACTCTCGTCGTCGACAAACGAGGGCCGGAGACCGCACAAAACAGGCACTCGAAGACGGAACGCATAAAAGGACGGGTCGGAGACGATTGTCGAATCCGGCTCCTTCACCGACAATGACGAGCTGGACTTCGGGACCGGTATCGACGCCAACGAGCTGTGGTTTGCCCAACAATAACCTCGTCTTCTCGTACCGGGCACCACGGACAAGGGTCGGTCAATGACTGTTCGCCGGGCAATGTCGTCGAAACTATCAAGTCCGGCGACGGCAAGGTGCTTAGCCATTCCGACGTGGCAACTCTGGGTCGCGGCCATGGCTGGTGTCGATCCGGCAACGTCGCACACGGAATTCGGCATCCAACCAAAGATGCGCGGTTTGGCGACGCCTAGAAGGTTGGAACCATCCCTGCCCCAATGCAGCAGTCCTGGTGGCTGATGAAAACAAGTCCACGATGCCCGGTGGTGCGCTTCCACCGCACCACCGGGGTCTTCGCCGGAGCCAAATGCAGAAAAATCCAGGCGCGTGCTGAAACGTCGCGAGGAATTCGATTGGATTATGTCAGCTGATAAAATGACCCGTTCAATTTCGATCGATCAATCAGCGCCCTTGGGGGGCTGTCGGTCCGTATCGCGCCTGACCGCGGCGCTATGCTGGTGCTCCTACGGCCGCCCTGTTGGCGAGGTCTTTCGGGTCATCACACTGTCACGCTTCGGCTATCCGCCTTCCCCCTCATGCTCAGTCCTAATCGATGCGGTGGACGCCCCCCAACAGCATCGCGATGCGCTGTCGTTTCCGACTGTGACACCATAGTTCAAACCCGATAACCGCAGTTTACTGAAAGAATCCACAAATTCGTAAGCTGCGGCAGGAGAGAAAAAAGCAACAGCTAGAAGACCGCCGCCGAGTTCCATAATATATCTTATGCAACTTTATAAGTATTGGCGCTGGTTTCAGTGAGCGAATGCAGTTGCACCGCATCGAGGTCTTATCGAAGCTCATTGCTCAGGTCAATGTTACTTTAGATCCCCCCTGATCACTGATGAAACACCTAGAACCGGAAGTCGGTTACGCCGGAGTTTTCTGAAACGCCGGTGGCTGCTCGAGGTCAGACCATATCGGTTTTCGCTCGCGTTCCCTTCTCGGCTCACTCACCCCTTCCCTCTCGGCTCACTCACTTGTGCGGCATGCAATAGATGCCCTCGGATTCCATGAGTACCGCGCCGCCCTTTAACTCGCTCAATGCGCCGACCCAGGCTTCCGAATAAGTGCGGCTGGCATCCACGGCCGTCAGCCAAAGAACGCGATTGTCAGCCAGTTCGACTTTAACTTCCTGCTGCAAAGGGCTTGCCTGCACGGTCTGTTGATAGTGCCGTTTGATCCTGACATTGCTGGCCGGGAACTCAGCTTCGTTGCTGCCATAGTTCAGCACAAATCCAGTGTGGTCCTCGGCCACTGTGCAACTGCCGTCACGCTCACACACGATTTTTGCGGCGGTCTTGCAGTCCCATTTCAGTGAAGCGGGCCACATCGGATTGTCCGCGCTCGATCGCGGCTTGTCGCTCTGACCAGCCGCCGTCGAGACTGCCCATGTGCTCATTATCGCAGTCGACAGGAGAAGCGCCTTCAACACTTATTACCCTTCCCTGATCCAGTATTCGCATTGAGCTTTCGAAGCCATCGCTGTCGTCGGCGTGAATGAACCGGACAGAGACGTTTTGTGATCCTCACGGCGACTCGTCCTGCGTGATCACCTGGCTTATTGGCACGTTGAGATTGAACTGGCTTATGGCACGTTGAGATTGAACCAGCTTTTCTGGCGTAGGCCGTTCGCGTCGTCATACTCGATGAACCAGGGCTTTGCGCGCATCGGCCGAGAGATGGTGTAGTAGGTGGAGCCGTTACCAAGGGAATGCCCTCTATCGTTGCCCGTGATCTGGATTTTTGCCGTCACCAACTTACCGTTCATTTTGATCTGGGCCTGTCGAGATCCGTTGTCATGGTCTTGGCCGAGGCGACTATTCGTGAAAGTGACGGGCAGTGTGAGCCTGTCGGAGCTGATGCGGCAGATGTTCCGTTCTTGCCTCATTCCTGGCCGATCGGAGTCGTAGCTGCCAACTGCTTGCCAGCCAGAAGGACAATCCTCATACTTCTCGTATCTCGCGGCGCTGGAGTTGGCTTGCGGACAGGTCGGCCAGTTAAAACCCGGAGCTTTCATCGCCGCAATCAACTTGTAGATTGGCGGGTGGCAAGAAGGAGTGCCCTGCCAGTCACCGGACAGACAGAGGAGGACCTGACAGCCCCATTCCGATGCCTGTGATTGGGATGGAAGAGCTGCGGCGCCCGCGACGGCGGCTGCACCCACCAAGAGATATTTCAGTACGATCATAGCCTTTTCCTCGCGGCGGATTCTGATACTTTACTATGGATCATCCGCGCGAAAAAGGACAGATCGAGAAGGTAGGTTTGTGCGACTACATCGATTTATGAAACGAGACATCGCGGGCGTGGTCGACAACCCGTTGCGTGTCAACATTGCGACAACGCTGGAGCGGGAGAGAGCCAGGCGTGGCCTATCCCATATGCACATGGCCGAGCTGTTCCGGACTGTCGAGGGCGAAAGGCTCGCCTACCGGACCTACATCCAGACCGTGCGGCAGAAAAACAATGTCACCCTGACGACGTTGCAAATCATGGCAAGCGGCTTGCATGTGTCAGTTGCAGACCTGCTCGCGGGCGGAAAAAAACTTCCCGAATGGGCGCATCAGTTGGACGAGACTGCAATCCGCAAGCGTCTGGCGCACATCATCGACATTGAGCGAAAACGACGCACTTTGCTCCGCTATGAGATGGCCGAGCTCATAGGCGTGGCGGAGGCGACATTCATGAAATTGGAACGCGCAAGCGGTAATATCAGCGTCGACACAATTGCCGCGATCGCCAAGGCGTTGAAACTTGATCCAGCGACCTTCCTCTTTTCCGATAAGGTCCCGCCATCAACTGATCTACCTGTTTCTGACGCACCCGGAGGCGTAGATTCTCATTTCAGAGAGCCGTAAACTTCCAGCGTCATAATCCGTCTAAGCTGGGCTACACCGAATGGCTGGCAGGTTTTCGCCGTGATAGCGCATACCGGTGCAATTCAGGTGAAAATGGAGCAGAGCTGAGAGCTCACAGCTAGCCGCCCCACGAGTGTTCCTTTGTTCGCCCGTACCTGCGGCACGATTGCCAAAAAGTGGCTGCGGCGGAAGCCAGGGGAATTCTGACCTGTACAGTTGTGCCGACACCATGAGCACTCTTGATGATGAGCATTCCGTTCAGCGTCGAGACCATCTGAGAACATGCGGTCAGGCCAAGGCCAGTATGATTCCCGGCTCGCGTTGAAAAGAAGGGAGTAGTTGCTTTTGCAACGATTGCAGGTGGCATGCCTGAGCCCTCGTCGGCCACTTCAAGCACGAGGTAAGTGCGCGGGAAAAAGGGGCGCCGCTTGACTGTCGCGGAGATGAGAACTCGGGCGTTTTTGGCGCTCGACGAAGCGGCCAGCGCGTTTTCTATCAGCTCATTCACCACCAACCGTAACGGCGTCGCCGGGACGGGTAGCAAGCGCGCTTTGGAATCGACCGAGACTTGCACCAAACTGCCGCGATCCTGCGTAAGATCCTCGAGCAGTCGGCCGAGCGACATAGTGCTGGAATCTTGTGGTGCATAGGCGATCTGAAGCACACTGTTGGTGATCGATTCCAGTTCGGTCGCAGCACTGCGCGCAGCCTCAAGCATTTCGCCGCTCGGCTGCTTGTCTGGTTGTGCGTGCTCAAGGAACAGCCTCAAGGCTGTAACCCGCGATCGGGTCATATGCGCAAAGAGCGAAGCGAACGAGCGCATATGCTGGTCACGGCGATTGGCTAAAGCATAACGCTGATGGATAACGAGATAGAAGGTAGCACCCAGGCCAAGTGCGATGGCGAAGATGAACCAGTTGCGCGAGGCCGCAATGTCGATGCTGGCGGTCTGCTGCAAGGTGGCGCTGTGATCAACGGTAGAGCTGGAAATCTCGTAAATTGACTGTTCCAGCTTGGCCATCTCGGCAATGGCTTGGGTGTAGTTTCTACGCGCTGACACAAGAGGTGCAATTCTCTGTTCGAGGGTCAGGCGAATCCGGCCCAGGAGTTCGGCGTCATGGTCGGGAAAAAACCGGTTCAGATAGGGCAGGTTTTCCAACTGCGCGACGTTGACGCTCACCAGCGCCATTTGTCGATCGATGTCCGCATCAAGCTTGCCCGTCTCGTCGGCGATGCGAAGATAGCCATAGACTCGCAAAAGACGCTCGCGAATCTGTGCCGCACGCCACTGAATCTCGAAGGTCTGATTGAGGATGGCATCAGTCTCCTGACGATAGCGGTTCGATTGGATGAACGTCCACGCACTCAGGCCAAGCGCCGCAGCCATACCGAGATACGGCAGAACAGTGAACAAACGGCCGTTGAAGAACTTCATTGCGTGGCGCGCAGGATGACTGGGAAAAATACCCAGATCGAGTTTCTTGCGGGAACGTAGGAGGCGGGCAGCTGGTCGAAGGGCCAAACGATGAAGATGGGGCCTTTCTCTACCATGCTGATCGGGCGGAAATCCTGACCCGGCAGGCAATGTGAACCGGCCTTGTCGTTCTCGTTGCAACGACGCTCGATCGCCAAGATCGGATTATAGGACCGGATTTCGTCCATATGAATATCGGAAACGAAGTTGTCATAGGCGACAACTTTCACCTCCTGCGCGGCGGTGATTCCGGCCTTGGCAAGCACATTTGCAAGCAGTGGCCCACGATATTCTATTTTCTCGTTGTTGCTCGTCCAGGGCGTACGCGTGTCATAGGTCTGTTGCGGAAACTCTGCCCGCAGCTGCTTTACCGAAAAGATGGCGACGGTCTTGCCGCTGGCGTCTTGAACCGACACTTCGTTGGGATCGAGGGGAATTTCCTCGGCGGCGCTGGCGAGCGGAAGGGACAGGGCAAACATGACGGCGAGAGCATTACGCAACATCTTCCACATCCTCGTATTCGCGGGGTCCATCGTTCTTGGCGAAGAGCACGCAAGGTCCTCGGGAGCCCCGCGGATCGTAGGCAAATCCCTTTTCTGCTAGGGCAAGCGTGATGTTGCGGACGCCGTCAAGGCCATAGAGATGATCGTGCAGCTCAAGAAAAATGCGCTCGACGCCGGGCAGCTCGGCATCCTGCAGAAGTTCTTTCTCAGCACCTTCAATGTCCATGACGAGGGCGTTTATTTGATGATCGGTGATGAAACGATCGACGTCGGCCGAGACGATCGAAAGTTCGCGCTCATATGGTCCTTGGTCTTTGTCCGTGGAAGACATCCAAAGGTCCCGGCGAACGTAGAAGGTGAAGGACCGCGGCGGGCCTGCTGTGAGGATACCCTGGGAATATGTGACATTGTCGAGATCGTTGGCCGCTATCACGCGCTTCGCTAGTTCCGCTGTTGCGGGATTTGCTTCAAAAGCCCACACCTGAACGCCGGGGATTTTCGCAATCAGTGCGGTGATGATGCCGATACCGGACCCTAGCTCCAGTACGCGATCGCGCGCCTTGACTGCCCTGAAAATCCACTTCGCTTCCTTCGCCTCATAGCTCTGGCTTTGAAGCGCTCGCCAGATGACCGGCGAGACATCCTGCGGTTCCACGGGAACCTTGATCCCATGTACGGTTAGAGAAGCCATCGCGATCACAGCCCCTGTGGTAGCGGATGACCTTGCCTCATGAGTTTGGCCCGGGCCTGCTTGTAGTACCTTTCGGCAGAGCCGGCATCGATGCCCAGCCGCTCTGACATGAGGGCGAAAATCTCTTTCCGTTTCACGCCAGGCGCGCGGCGGGCCATCATGTCGATGATTTCATGCTCGCGAGGCGTCAGAACGGAAAAGCGATAGTCGGGCCTTGTCATGGCGACTCGCGAAAGGCGCAGGGAGAAGCCCTTGGATGAAATGTCCTCGAGCACGTCGCTGAAAACGCCGGGCGCAAGGCCGGTTTTGCCGAGATAAGCTGCGGCGCCGATCTGCTGGAAGCCTTCGGCTTCGGTTCGATTGTCAGAGCCGGTGACGACGATATGGATGGCGCTCGCAGAGGCTTCCATGATTTTGTCGACGACAGAAACCCGAGCAGTTTCTGACGTGGGATCAAATCCGGGCAAGCCGGGATCAATTACGATGAGATCAAATTGGATGTTTTGAAGCTCTCTGGTCGCAATCTCCAAGGTTTCGGCACCTACAACGATGCAGTCATGGAAGCTTGCTTGCACTTCGTTCATTAATGCCAGACGCATAAGCGTCTGGTCTTCAACCACCAGGGCACGAAACATTAGAAGCCAATCCTTCTACGCAGGCACCCCCGCCCGGTCTTAGAATCGTCGCTTCAAAATAGGGATGATGCCATCCCTATTTTTCCTTACCTCCCGAGGTATCAGTATGTGACCAATGTACGCCAGGAGGAGGACGATGGCTATTCAACTGGTCTGCAGCAACGGACAAATGGAACCGGCTGAAGGTGTCGCGAATCTTATTGCGGCACATCGTCAGAGCCTGGCCATGCTCGAATATCTCGGCAGGCGATTGATGGAAGCTGAAGGGGCGGACGCGGCCTTGCTGGGTCAGAGGATGGACGCGGTTATGGCGCAAGAGGCCGCGGCACGAAGGAGAGCCGCCATCGCTCCAGTAGCCACTGTCGCGGATATGAAAATGAAGGCAGCTTATTTCCAACGGTTGATGGGTCATGGCTGGTGCGAAATTGACGTTGACGATTTGCAGGCGGTGCTCGGTTCTTTCACGAAACTGCAATCCTAAGAGAAGAGTGCCGAAAGCCATGCTGTGATGGCGTGCCAGGCGGCATAAACTCCCGCGGGGACCAAGATAATAGCGATGAATGCGACGGCATCGCCAATTGAGCGGTCGGTGCGTCCTTGCACCGGATATCCATGGTAATGGTTGTGGGCGTCGTCATCGCGGCTCATCATTATCTCTCCGATATGCGTTTCAGCAGCATTTGTACTGGGTGCTGAAACGTTGTGTTCCACAATCCTCTGCGCTTCGACTTCGCATCCAATTCGGCAACTAGGTAATTGCCGTTGACTGCCTTGCCTTTTACTGTCGTCGCCGCAAAAGCATATCCCGTCGAGATGAGGGCCGTTCCGACGTCGATTGTTTCGCCGTTCAACTGCGCTCCGCATATGACAAAAGCCGCCTCGTCGAGCGCGTAGCCGATTGGCTGGCAGGTGATTGCCGTGCCGTCAAACAGCGCGGCCAAGTGCGCCAGCGATGCGTTGCCGCAATCAATTTTCCTGCCGCCGGCCTCCTCTGCGATTGTCCCTCGTAAACACGATTGGACCCCATAGAGATGGAACAGGCGGTCTCCATCGCGCCATGTGTCGCCGGTTAGCAGTTGAGCCGACTTCGATACTTGGAACGGAGTCGGTTCGGTGGAAGCATTGCTCTCCTGTGCGTGAGCCGATGCGGATAGTGCAACGGCAATGGCTGCGAGGCTGAACCTTCTCATTTTTGGAACTGCTCGCCCAGTTCGCCCGAATGTTCCAGATCGGGGCGCAGAGATTTGCCATCCTTGTTACCAATCGCCGCCATGTCGAAAAAGACCATTTCGTCATCATCATAGGCGACCGTGTACGGATCGTTTGCATCGCCTGCACCGACGAGGGAGAAGCACGACACGGCGTCGGGTTCATCCTTCTTGCTTTGCAAAACAAGCGTCTTGCAAAGAACGACAGATGCACGGTGGTTGTAGATCCGCTCTTCGTAATCTTGCGCGGCTTTCGTGCAGTCCCATTCTTCGGCTTTATATGTGATTTTTGGCTTTGGGCACGCTGTGAGGCCGCGCAGCCGATACGTCGCGCCGTTGATAACGCGCTCAGTAGCCGACTTCACCCTCACCGGCATCTTCAAGGCGGTAACGTCACGCCGATAAAGCGCGCCCTTGGCGTCGTAGCGCTCATAGACAAAGACCTTCTCGCCAGGCTTCGAGAACTGAAGCAAGTAGTCCTTCGATGGCTCATCGAAGGCATTCGGGGCGCTCGCGGCGGCTGCGAAACCCACGGTGCTTTGGAGCAGCAAGGCGACGAATATGGCTGTCTGTTTCATCGGATTTCCGTTCTCGTCACGCTTATCGATTGACACTTTACTAGGGCAGAGTGTAGCCATAGTAAAGTGTCAAATTGTGGCAAGCCAATGATTCGACCTCTCCTGACAATATCGCTTTGCGGTGCCATAGCGCCTTTCACGGCGCTGGCTCAGGACATGGCATCAGAGCGCGTTGCCGTCGCCTTTGCAACGCCGGCGAAAGCTGTGGCGGCAACCGGTATAGATCGCTCCGGAGCTTGTGAGGGTGGCAACCGTGCACAGATCGCGAGCCTTGTGCGCTCAATAGCGGCTGAACAAGGATTTGACGCCGATCTGGCCGAAGCAATTGCATGGGCCGAAAGCGATCTTGGTGCCAACCAGGGTCCGTCAAAAGCCGGGGCCTTGGGAATCATGCAGCTGATGCCAGGAACGGCCTCCGATCTCGGCGTGACAAACCCCTGCGATACACGGGCAAATGTCCGGGCTGGTATCCGGTATCTGAAGTCACTGTACGACCAGTTCAAAGATCCGCTGCTGATGCTCGCGGCCTACAACGCCGGGGCCAACAACGTCTACAAGGCGAAGGGCATTCCGGTGAATCCGGAGACGGCAGAATACATCGTGAAAATATTGAACCGCTGGAAGTTCGGCGGTGTCGTCAAAAAATCCACCCTACCCAAATTGGAAACGCTCGCGGCCGCTCCGCCAGCGAGCGAGGACACTTGGCAGGATGGTCATGTCATGGATTTCGGCAACTGAAAGGAGCCAAGGGTGGAATACAGGAAAGCGGGTAAATTCGCCCTGAAGCTGGCCTTGGCCTCGGCGGTCGGAATAGCTCTCGCGCCGGCCACTGCGTATGCCCAGTCGGCGGCGCCAGTCGAAAATGTGATGGAGTGGTTTGTCGGCGTTCTGCAAGGCAACATAGCGCGCTCATTTGCCATCATCGCGGTCTGTTTTTTTGGCTTCGTCGCGATGACGGGCCGGCTGGCGTGGATGACGGCGTTTTCCATCATCATCGGCATCGCTCTGATCTTCGGCGCCGCCCAACTGGTCGATTCTGTTCGCGCGACGGCGGGAGGCAGCTGAGACATGGACGACGAGGAGGTCTATGTCGAGCCGGTCAGCCTGCCACTGACACGCCCGCCGATGAAATGGGGGGTGCGCTATGAGGTTTTTGCACTAAACGGCATCCTGGCGGTGATCGGCTTTATCGCCACGAGCAGCTTCATGCTCGGCCTTGGCGTGTTCGGCGTGGTGCATCTGGTCAGCGCATATCTGTGCCAGCGCGACCCGTACATGTTTCATGTTTTCGAGCGGCACATCTCCAAACGGGGAGCGGTGGCGAACCTTACTTTCTGGGGCGCGAGGAGCTATTCGCCATGAGCCTCGATGCCGACCTGAAATTTGGCCGTGAGCGGCGGCGTGAAAAGCCCGCGGCGATGCACATCCCCTATCTTCGCCATGTCGATGACAATCTGATCGTGACGAAGAGCGGCTTTCTCGTCGGCGCCATCCAGCTCAGTGGCCTGCCGTTCCAGACGATGGACCAAGCCGAGTTGAACGGCCGAATGTTCAACCGCAACACCACGTTCCGCAATCTCTCGACCTCTCGATTTGCGGTCTACACAACGATCATCCGCCGCCACGTGACGCCCGAGATCGAAGGCGACTTTGACAATCCTTTCGTGGCCGAGCTCGACGCCCGCTACATGGATCAGCTTGGGGCGAAAAACCTTTTCGTCAACGAGGCGTATCTGGCGGTCATACGCCGACCGATGGTCGGCCGCGTCGGCTGGGTGGACAAGGCGCTCAACGCATTCCGCATCAGTACCGCAGGCGAAGAAACCCGCGAAGAGGCGATAGCCGAACTGCATGACGTTCTCGACGGCGTCGCCAAGGATTTTACCGCTTATGGTGCGCGTCTTCTCGGTGTCGTGAAGCGCCGCAATAGCTTCTTTTCCGAGCCTGCGGAATTTTTGGCGAAGATCCTCGCGGGCGGCGTCGACGTGGAAATGCCTTTGCCGCGCATGAGCCTTGGCGATGTGCTGGCGACGCGGCAGCTGTTTTTCGGAAAGTCCGCGCTGGAACTTCGCGGGCCGGACGCTGGCAAGCTCGGCGCCATGGTGTCAATCAAGGAATACCCTCCGTTCACCGCTCCCGGCTCATTGGACGGTCTCTTGCGCCTGCCACATGAGTTCGTCCTGACGCAGAGTTTTGCGATCGAAGACCGTGTCACGGCGATGCGCAGGATCCACACGATCGCCAACCAGGTTGAGGGATCGGACGAGGCGGGCACGACGGTCGAGGAGTCCGTTCATGATGGCGCCGACAAGCTGGCCGGTGGCGAAGTCGTCTTCGGACAACATCACATGAGCGTCATGGCCTTGGCACCGGTCATGAGTGGGCTCAACCGCGCGCTATCAGACATTACGGCCGAGCTTTCGCGCATGTCGATCGTGCCGGTTCGCGAGACACTGAACACGGAACTCGCCTTCTGGGCGCAATTGCCGGGAAATTTCAGCTACATCGCGCGACGCGCTTTGATCTCGTCCCTTAACTTCGCAGGCCTTTTCTCAGGACATAATTTCCCGTCCGGCCAACGTGAGCGGCTTCATTGGAAACGCCCCATCGCTTTGCTCGAAACGACCAGCCAGACGGCCTACTATTTCAATTTCCACGTTCACGATGTCGGGCACTTCACGGTGTTCGGCCCGACCGGCTCGGGCAAGACCGTGGTGCTGTCGTTCCTGATGGCGCAGGCCATGCGCATCATGCCGCGGCCGCGATGTGTATATTTCGACTATATGCGCGGTGCTGAAATTTTCGTTCGAGCGCTCGGCGGTCGCTACGAGGTGATGGAACCTTCCCAGCCGACAGGGTTCGCGCCATTGCAGCTCGAGGACACGGCAGAAAACCGTTCTTTCCTGGAAGATTTGCTCATCTACATTTTGACGCCGGAAGGTGGCGCGCTGGACGTGGCGGAGATGCGCGTCATCAACGCCGCCGTCGACATGATCTACAAGATTCCGCGCGAACAGCGGACCTTCGACCTGCTGCCGGAAGTGCTGCGGGGCTCGCTCACGCCTGGTATGAATGATCTGGCCGCGCGGATACAACCCTGGCTCGACCCGAAGGACAAGGGCTGGCTTTTCAACAATCCCGTCGATCTGGTGGATTTCTCGAAACCCGTTGTCGGGTTCGACATGACTAAGATCCTGGGCGACCAAAAGCTGCGCTCGGCGGCGTTGCTCTACATCTTCCACCGTCTTGAGGACGTCATCAACGGCTCGCCGATCATGCTTTTCCTCGATGAAGGCTGGAAGCTGTTGGACGACGAGGTTTTCGCCGCCTTCATCAACGAGACGCTGAAGACCATTCGTCGCCGCAACGGCGTCGTCGGCTTTGGCACGCAGACAGCGGAAGACGTCGTCAATTCCTCGATCTCGTCGTCGCTGATCGAGCAAACGAAGACCAACATTTTCTTCCCCAACCCAAAGGCGAGCAAGGAGTCCTACATGGAGCGCTTCTCGCTGACGGCGAAGGAATTCGAGTTCGTGCGCCGAACGGCGAAGGAAACACGCACCTTCCTCGTCAAGCACGACAGCGACTCGATCGTCGCCAAGCTCGATTTGTCGGCGATGCCCGATCTCGTCAAGGTCTTGTCCTCGAACGAAGCCAACAGCAAGGAATGCGCACGGCTCCGGGAGATTTTCGGCGAGGAGCCGGAGGCGTGGCTGCCATACTTCTGCGGATGGGAGAACGAGCATGACGAAGCGGCTTAGCGGCGCTTGTCTGGCGGTGGCTCTTGCGACGGCGGGAAGCATGAGCGTGGCTGTCGCTCAGATCGCGGTGATCGACGGGCAGAACCTCGACAAGCGGCAAGAGGACGAACAGCACAGCAAGAAGTCGGATGAGGCGAAGAGGGGCGAAACCGACAAGAAAAAAAGCGTCGTCTGCACCTATTCGAACAAATATCGCTCACACATGTTTCGCCGGTCGCCGGCCGAAGCGTTGCAGCGCGACGCGGGCAACGTGAAGATGATCCGCTATTATGCGCAAAAGTACGGCGTGCCCGAAGGCCTGGCGCTCTCCGTCGCCTATCAGGAATCGCGCTTCGACACCTGCGCCGGGAGCCATACCGGCGTCAAAGGCGTCATGCAGCTGACCAAGGGCACCGGGAAGTCCATGGGACTGGACCGCGACGTGAACGAGCAGAACGTCGAAGGCGGTGTCAAATATCTCGGAATGGGCGTGAAGCAATGCGGGGCAACGAATTATAGCTGTCTCGCTTCCTTCTACAACGGATCGAACGCTGGCGAGCAAAACCAGTGGGCCGGCGGGGTCGGCCGCTGGAACAACTACTTCAACGAATATGTGTCGAGCGGCAAGGCTCCGGCCGCCGCGCCGCCACCCTTCTCGATCGTAACGGCCGACGGCGCAGGCGGCACGGCCCAGGACGCGGCCATGGGCACGGTCAGGAAGGCGGCTGGCGGGCTTGATGCAAGCTCATCGCAGATGGGCGCCAACGATGCGGCGATCGACGCGGTAGCTGGCACCGTTGGCCAGGTGACGGAATACAAAGACGCTTGGGAGCTGAACTCGTCGGCTCGTGGGATCAACGCCGATGTCACCAACCAGTACCTCGCCCAGGCGGGGGACTTCACGGCGTTGCTGGCCCAACTTCTGTCGTTGCAGAACGTTCAGGCATCGCAGTCGTCCAAACTGGTGCAACGGCCAAAGAGCGGCTCTGCAAACCCGTTCTCTTGTGATCCCGCGGAATTTGAACGGTTGAAGATCGATCGCGGCCGGTGGCTACCATGCGCACCTGAGAACGCAGGGGCAAGCTCAGCCGACAGCCGCTCGATGATCATCACCCCCGACCCTGCTGGCGCTGCCAGCGTGATCGATTCCTTGCAACAATAGGAGGCTGACATGAAGAAATTCGCGATTGCGGCCAGTCTGGCGCTTTGGGCAAGCACGGCCTTCGCACAGATTGCCGTTATCGATGGCGCTAATCTCGATGTAGCCCGCAAGAATGCGGAAAACACCAACTCCATCATGGCCTCGAATAAGGATATCCTAAAAAAGAGCGAAGAGATCCTGCAGGCTCTCAGCGGCAGTCGTGACGGTTCGCTTGGAATCGGACAGATGGGCCTCGGCGGCAATATGTCGATTGCCCAGGCTCCGTCGTTCGGATCGATCCTGAACGGCGGCGCGCTCTCGCTTGGCGGCCTGTCCCCCGAAATCCAGAAAATCGCCGGCGCTGTGATCAACGGGCTTCAGCTGGTGAAGCAGCTCCAGCAGATCGCCGGCAAAGAGACGAGCGCCGTCAACTCAGCCTACGGCGGCAGCGTCAACGTGGCCTCGCTGCTAAGCGCGTTGACTTCGCAGGCCTCGCAGGGCGTCACCCAGCGCGAACAGTCACTGCAGTCCGCGAGCGGGCAGATCGGCAAGTCGCAGGACGTCAAGGGTTCGGTAGACCAGAACACGCGAATGCAGCTCGAAAACGCGCGCGCGGTCAACGAATTGATCGGCGTCCAGAACGGTGCGGTCGCGGCATTGAATGAGAAGCTGAAGACAGACCTTCTTCGTCAGAGCCAGGTCCAGAAGATGATGACACCTCGAAACGTCAATCCGTTCGCGAATTTTGGCAAGAGCGGAGGCTAGCACTTGTCGAGGCTGGTGTTGCGCACATGCGTTGTGATCGGGCTCAGCGCAGGGCTTTTCGGATGCGCAAATCGCGAACTGAAAGCGCCGTGCGGGCGTTTGGCGTATGCGCACGCCGACGAATGCGGCGCGCTGAAGCCGGTCAATTCAACGCCGTTCGCCAGCATCATTGACGAGGATCCATGAACGGTCTCGCCGAAAGCATTCTCGGTGGCATTGACAACATCGGTGAGGACTTCGTCCGCACCGTCTATATGCAGTTGGGCAATGCGATGGGCAACGTCTTCACCCTGATGCTGACCCTCTATATCGTGTGGTGGGGCTATTCGATCCTGAGCGGGCGTGAGTCGATTTCGCCAATCGAAGCGGCCTATCGCCTCGGCCGCGCCGTCATCATCTATCTGCTGCTAACGGGATGGGGCACATTTTCCGCGACGATCTATCAGCTCGCGCAAAGCATTCCAGACGAGGTCGGCAAGGTGATCGTCGGCGCCGTGTCGCGGGCCACCGGCAACCAGCTCAGCGACCAGGCGGCAATTCCAGCGCTTATCGACAATCTCTACCAGGGGGCGCAGGACGTCGCCAATCAGGTCTACAGCGGATCCTTCTATGACATTTTTGGTGCGCTCTTGTCGCTGCTCGTTCTGCTGTCTGCCATCATCTTCGCAGCGCTTGCCATTGCCGCGATCATCGCCGCCAAAGTGATGTTGTTCATCACGCTCGCCTTGGCGCCGATATGGATCGTTCTTTGGCTTTACCGATGGTCCTCGCGCATGAGCGAAGGCTTCCTTTCGCTCACCACCTTTCTGATGATCCAGCAAGTCCTGATTTACGGCTTTCTCGGTTTCTACTTCTCGCTGGTCAATGCGGCGCTGAACACCGCCACGTCCGGCGGAGCGACCATGGATAGCAAAATGTCGCTGGTGCTGCCGCTGGTGCTGGTGACGATCATCGGGATCTACGTTCTCATGCAGATACCGTCGATTGCTTCGATCCTGAATGGCGGCGGCTATCTCAGCACCGTGGGAGCCCGGTACTCATATGGGACGTTCGGCAGGAATGCCGTGCGCTATTCCGGCGCGCGCTGGGCCGCCGGCCGTGCCGCTCGCGGCGCCCGGCAGCTCGCGGCAAACAGTTTTCGAGCTTCGCGAGCAGCGAGGGCGGACGACGCAACCCGGTCCGCTATCCAGCAAGGTGCGCGGGATAACTCCAGGCCTCTGGCCTAGAACACCAGAACGATCGCGGTGCTGGATCAGGATGCGGCGGGCAAACGAGGCAATAATAAAGTGGCAATTCCAGTGGAAACGGTTGCTGACAGCAGCAGCGAACTCGTCGACAAGCGCTATTACAGGGCGGGCGCGACCTGGGAAGACGACACGCACAGGTCAATGCGTCGATCGCGTACATTGGCATGGATCGTCAGTGGCGTTTCTGGACTGGTGGCGGTGTTGTCGCTGCTGGCGCTCGTGCTGATCCTGCCGCTCCGGCAGTTCGAACCGTATGTTGTGGAGGTCGACAAATCGACGGGCTACCTCGAGATCATGCGCGCGCTCAAGCCTGGAGATTTGTCCCAGAACGAAGCCGTCACGGCGGCCAATCTGGTACGCTACATCAGGGCCCGCGAAACCTACGATTCGCGTGAACTGAAACAGAATTACGACTTGGCGCAACTCTACTCCACCGACACGGCGTCCAAGGATTTGACATGGCTGTACACGCCTGCGAATCCTCAGTCGCTGGACAAGATCTATGGCCGCAATGCCACGATCTCGGTCGAGATCAAGTCGGTATCCCTGCTCAACCGCAACACAGCATCGGTGCGCTTCGCCACGACGACGCGGCGGGACAATTCTTCGACCGCCGACAATTGGGTCGCGGTGATAAAATTCCGCTACACCTCGACGCCGCTGAAGAACGAATGGCGCTTCGACAACCCGCTGGGATTTCAGGTTACGGATTATCGCCGCGACCAGGAATCGGCGCCGGCCGCAGGGAGCCTGCAATGAAATGGCGCGCGGGCCTCGCACTGTCGGCCGCCCTGCTGCTCGGCACGATCCACGCCGCGGCGGCACGCGACGGCCGGATCCGATATGTCACCTTCAATAACGACGACGTGACGTCGGTGCGCGCCGCTCTTGGCATTTCCACGATGGTCGAGCTCAGTCCGACCGAAGTCATCGAAACCGTGTCGGCTGGCGACACGAAAGGCTGGTCGATCGTCCCCAAACGCGGATCGCGGTTTCTGTTCGTCAAGCCGCTGGAGCCCGATGCGTGGACCAACGTCAACGTGGTCACCAACCGGCGCGTCTATTCCCTGCTGCTGCAGGCGACTGACAATAGCCGTGACCGGGCATCCTTCCAGGTCCGGTTCAAATACCCGGACGAGGATATCAACGCGCGCCTGCTCTCACAGGCCAAGGAGAGCGCCGCCGATCCGGATTTGAAGGACCTGAACTATGCCGATCTCAATTACGACTACGCCTACAAGGGCGACGACAGCCTGAAGCCGCGCACCGTATTCGACGACGGCACCAAGGCGTTTCTGGAGTTCAAGGGCGACATTCCGGCGATCTTCGTTGTCGACGACAAGCGGCATGAGTCGCTGGTCAACGTTCGTACGCAGGGCAAATACACAATCATCGACAAGGTCGCGCGGCAATTCACCTTGCGGGCCGATGGCAAGACGCTCTGCCTCTACAACCGGGCGCGACCCAACCCTATCGACCCGGTCGAGCAGATCTACGGTCCAACGAAACTGACAGGCGGTTCCACCCTGTTCGGATCCAGCGGAGGGCGGTGATGACCCAGATCGATTATAACCAACTGGACGGCAGCCCGACAGTCGCGCGCCGTGGTGCGGGCGTGGGTACCAGGATCGCCCTGGTCGGCCTCGGCGTAGTGCTGGTAGGCGCGCTGATATGGCTGAACTGGCCCCGGGAGCCGGTATCGCGCGATCTTCGCAGCGATGGCGAGGAAAACTTCAATCCGCCAGAGTTCCGCCCGCCGGCGTTGAACGACCCGCCGCAACCTGCCGACGGCACGATCGACCAGATCGTGGTGCCGCCACCAGCTGACGGCCAAAAGGGCACGCAACAAGCCGATAATGTCGACCAGACCGTGCAGGAGGGCGCGGACCTTGACGCGCAGCGGCGGGCGCTGGAGGCGCAAATGGCGGCCGAGGAGGCTCGCCGCAAGGCCGAGGAGGAAGAAGCCCGCCGCAAGGCCGCGGCTGAGGACGAGGCTCGCCTTAAGGCTGAGGCCGCCGAGCGTGAAAAAGCGGTATGGGCACGCCTGCGGTCGAACCAGATGGTGACGAATGATCAAACCGGCTCGACGGATGCCGGCGCCCCGGCGGCACAGGTCGAAATCGCGCCGGACGGTCAGATCATTGCGGTCCCCGGCGCCGACAGTGATCCCAACAAGGCATTCCTGGCGCAGTCTGAGGCAAGTTCTTCCGGCATTGTCAAAGCCAGGGTCTTCCGCCGCACCGATGCGTTGATCCCAGAGGGAACGATCATTCGCGGCTATTTGGAAACCGCGATCAACACCGACCTTCCCGGTGCCGTGCGCGCTGTCGTGCGCGAGGATGTCTTCTCGCTCGACGGCAGGCGGATCCTCATTCCGAAGGGCTCGCGGCTGACCGGGGAATACCGCTCGGGGCTTGCGCGCGGTCAGAAGCGTGTTTTCATCGTCTGGAGCAGGGCCATCCGCTCGGACGGTATTTCTATCGATATCAAGTCGCCTGGTGCCGATGCGCTCGGCCGCGGTGGCATGGGCGGCCGTGTCGATACGCACTGGCTTGAACGCTACGGCAACGCCATCATGCTTTCCGTCGTTGGCGGCGTCTCTGAATATCTGTCCTCGCTTGGAGATCGCAGCCAGGATGGACAACAGCGCCAGGTGTCGACGATCGATCCCGTAACCGGCGAGACCACCACCGTAACTTATGGTGGCAATGGCTCGCAGCGCGACGCCCGCAGCATCGCCTTCGATAAGTCATCGACCGCCTTGCAGCAACTCGCGCAAGAGGCGTTTCGCGACACGCAGAACATTGGCCCGACAGTCTACGTCGACCAGGGCACATCGATTGTCGTGCTGGTGCGGCGAGATCTCGATTTCTCGGATTTGTACGCTGATCCCGTTCAGGAAGAAGTTGCACGCCTGAAGGCAGGTGGGCGGCCGAAGGCGGCGATCGATCCGACGCCTCTCTACGGTACGCCGAAGGATCATTTCTATTCCGGCTATGGGAGCCCGGTGAAATGAATGCCGTGCTTCCCCTCCCCGACCCTTGGGCGAGAGCCCCGGTCCTGCGCGCTCATCTGGAACCGATATGGTCCTATTTGAATGAAGATGCGGTCTCCGAGATTGCGATCAACAGGCCGGGTGAATTGTTCATCGAACGCCTCGGCGCGAAGGAAATGGAGCACGTCGTCAAGCGAGAGGTCACGCCCGGCTGGATTCGCAACATCTCGACTGGCGTCGCCTCGGCGACAAATCAGGTCATCAACGAAGAAAAGCCGGTCCTGTCGGCCGCTCTTCCCTCGGGTGAGCGCATCCAATGCATCTTGCCGCCGGCGGCTCCCGAAGGCGGGGCGATCTCGATCCGCAAGCAGGTCATCATGGATATGAGCCTTGATGCCTACAACGATCTCGGCGCATTCGAGAACACGGCGATGGGCAGCGGACTGGCGCTGTCAACCGAAGAAAAGCGACTTGTCGAGATGTTGCACGACACGTCGCCGATGGACTTCCTGCAATATGCCGTGCGCAACCGTGTCTCCATCGTCGTTTCAGGCGGTACATCGACCGGCAAGACGACGTTTTTGAATGCGCTCTTGAAGGAGATCCCGGCCCATGAACGGATCATCACGATCGAAGATACCCGGGAACTGAGGCTGCCGGCTCCCAACAACGTCACCTTGATAGCTTCGAAGGGCGACCAGGGCCTTGCCAAAGTCTCCGCCCAACAGCTGCTCGAGGCCTCGCTTCGCATGCGGCCCGACCGTCTGCTATTGGGCGAGTTGCGCGGCGCTGAAACCTTCGCATTCCTCCAGGCCATCAACACCGGCCATCCGGGTTCACTCACGACCGTTCATGCCAATTCCGCCCGGTCCGCCTACGAGCGGCTGGCGCTGATGGTCATGCAGGGCAGCTCGGGCCTCTCACGAAGCGAAATTCTCGACTATCTGCGCGAGGTCATTCCGGTGGTCGTTCAGATGGTCCGCACCGAAGGCGGACGGCGCGGCATCAGCGAGATCAAGTTCACCAAGGCGGAGACGATCTAGCGGGGCCAACCCATGCAGAAAATCGCAACAGCAATTTTCATGGTGCTCATGGCGATGGCCCTGGGCGCCCTGGTCTTCACGGTCGCCTATGCCGCGACTGATTGGTACAGGACTGGCTCCCACGTCCTGTTCGACCAGCTGAACGCCAATGCTTTGCCGGTTGTTCGTTTGGCCTGGGCTGACGTGACCGCGAGAAATTTTGACCGGGTGCAATACGCCATTGCGACGGGAGGTTTAGCGTTTCTCTTGCCACTGGTCGGCCTGTTTCTCATGCGCCCCAGAAAGCGCAATGACTCTCGCTTCATGACTATGAGCGACGTATCGAAAACCGGCTTGACCAAAATTGGCGGCGTGTTCGTCGGTCGAGCCGGCGGCAGGCTGGCCGAAATTTTGTCGCCCGGCCGCGATCAGCGCTCCGGCAAGATCCGTTTGATCCAGCGCAAGCTGATTGGCGGCAAGAAATTGTGGATTGATGGCGATGATGTTGGCGGCTTTGTGATAGGGCCGCCGCGCTCCGGCAAAGGCACGTCTCTCATTATCCCGAACGCCCTGACCTGGCCGCATTCGTTCGTGGTTCTCGACCTGCGTGGCGAGACCTATGCGGCCACCGCCGGCTACCGTTCAACCATGAGCCGCGTGGTGCGTTTCGCGCCGGCTGATCCGGACGGCAATACCGCATGCTACAATCCGATGGACTTCATCTCGCTGGATTCGGCGCAGCGCGACATCGACCTTCGCAACATCGCTGCAGCGCTGTTTCCGCGCCCCCCTTCGAACGCGGATCCCTACTGGGTTAACGACGCCCGCCTCCTTTTTACCGGCATCGCGTCCTTCGTCATGGAATCGCCTGCGATCCCGAACGAGAAGAAGACCTTCGCCACAATCCTCGAGATCATGAACGGTGCCGAGCAGCCGCTCCTGGAGTTCATCGGCTCGCTGCGCGAGGAACGCCGCCGCGAATGCTCGCATTTCACGCTGCAAACCCTGCTGCCATATTTTGAGATGTCTGAGCGGCAGTTTTCCGGGATATATGCCGGCGTACGCACCGGCATGGCCCCTTTTCTCAACGAGCGCCTGATGCGAGCTACGTCGCGCAGCACGTTCGATATTCGCAGGCTGAAGCGCGACCGGATCTCTCTTTATCTCGACGTGCGGCGCGAGCAGATCACCTCCCTTGGACCGTTGTTCAACGTCCTGATTACGCAGTTGATGAACTTCATGTCGGAAACTATGCCGCGTGCCGACGAGCATCCGGTGCTTGTGCTGCTCGACGAGTTCCAGAACCTCGGCAAGCTCGAGAACGTGACCGAAATGGCGAGCGTGCTCGGCGGCAACGGTGTTTCGATGTGGTTCTTCGTACAGTCGCTGAAGGCTGTAGACGAGATCTATCGCCAGGAGGGGCGCAAGACACTTATCAACGCGGCTCGCGTGCAGATCTTTTTCGGTGCGCAGGACGCTGACGATCTGCGCTACATTTCCGAGCAGCTCGGCGAAACGTCGGACGTTCAAAAGGACGTGACGCGAACCAAGGCAACCTTGTTCGACACTTATTACACGCGCTCCGAGCACCGCAAGCAAGTGCGGCGGCCTCTTATGCGGCCGGATGAAATCCGCACGCTCGACAAGAACAAGGTCATCATATTGCCGCGCGGCGAACTGCCAATTCTCGGCACGCGCAATTTCTATTTCGCCGACGGCCGGCTCGCCAAACGCGCGTTCATGCCCCTGCCCGCCTCTACCGACGCTTCGCGCACGAAAAGCCCTGCATTGGACGCTTCTGAGGCGGTTCCATCTCATGCGCTCCCGACGATTGTGCCGACAGCACCTGCGTACCGCTCGGGCCTCGTGCAGACGCGCCTGCGGCGCGGCGCGACATTTGCAGCAAAAGCTGACCGTATGGCTCTGCCGCGGGGCCGGCGCGCAATCGTAAAAGAACGGCCGAAAGCAACCGACGCTGCGGTCGTACCAGCTTATACCGCCATAGATTTTTCCGCGTTGGCGGCTAAAGCGGTCACGACAAGGATAGCACCCGATAAAGAAGCGGCGGTGGCGGCGATCCTGAACAATGTGCGCTCTCTCCGGGCCCACGCATCCGACAAAGAAGCTTTCGACCGAAATTTGAGCGTCGTCGAAGACACCTTGCCCGATGTAGTCGACGGGTAGGAACTGCTGCGCCCTGCTCGTGTCAGATAGAAGAGCGGCAACGTCATGCCTCAGGCCTTCTGTATCAGCCGCCAGTTGCCGGGCGGTGCCGCTTGAGCACTCCAGTCAATCGCCGCGTAGAATCTTTGCTTCGCGCGCGACCGCGACGAAAGCCCTGCGGGCGGCGGGTGGATGAAGCTCACCTCGTATAACCTTCAGACAGGCGTCCATAGCTGCCCTGTGCTTCTCCGTCTGACGACCACCAAGATCCCGCAGCAGGATGGAGGCCGCATCATTAACATCGAACACGGTGCGTTCTGTATAGCGGCCAATCTGAATCACAACTGGCCTCTCAAATCTTACCAAGCCGGTCATCTACCCTCACCCTTGAAACTCTATCAACAACAGCCTGCGATCACCGGCGGAAGAAAAATCGCGTCGGTTGATCCCGCTTGCGGGTTGCCCCGGTCGGCCGCTCAATCGAAAGTTTAGTAAGAGGTGGGTTTCCACCCATGTTCAATTCGAGCAGACGTTGGTCCAATTCCTTGTCCGCCGCTGTGAGGCGATGGTTAAGGCGCAGATAGTCCATCCAGGTCGGCGTGCGGAAGGTTTCTGTCCAAAGCGAGGAATCCTGAAGATCGCGCTGGAGGTTCCAGTGCCTGGCGCCGACGCGGCTTTGCACCCGCCGTCGTTCCTGCATCTGATCGAGGAAAGCTTCGACGTTTGCCTCCGGTATTGAGTACTCGATCTTGATGACGATCGGGCCGCTTCTCGGCTTCAGGTCGAGAGCGAGTTGCGGTGTCTCGAAGCCAAAAGGATCCTGATCAGAGTCTTGCCATTGACGGATCGGCAACAGGAACCCGCTGGCCGCGACCATCAGTAGCGCAGCAGCTGAAATCTCCAGGGCTGAGGCAAGCGAATAGTTCTCAGCCACCATACCCCACAGCCAACTGCCGGCCGCGATACCACCCGACGAAAGGGCATAATAGATCGAGAGCGTGCGACCAACGACCCACCTTGGGCTTGCCAATTGAACGCTTACGTCGAGCCCCGTCCAGGTGACCACCCATCCCGCGCCGCCGAGCGCCAGCGCAATAGCAGCCACTGCCACTGAAGACGTGAGAGCAAGAGATAAACAACACGCCGCGCAAGCAATGCATGCCAGTATTGTCAGTCGCTCCTGGGAGAGCGACCGTCTCAAAACATTGTTGCAGATGCCGACGCACAAGGCGCCGGTCCCGAAGCCAGCCATCAGGATGCCATAAACGATCGGTCCTCCGCCTAATTGATCGCGAGCAACGACAGGCAGGAGCGCGAGTATGGAGACGCTGGTCAGGCCAAAAAGCGCGCCACGCGCGATTGCCGCCTTGATCTCCGCCGATAGTGCGGTGAAGCGCGCTCCGTCATGGATGGCCGTGGTCAATGGCTCCCGCGGGAGGGGGGACGAGCGAACATCCCATTTGCGGCGCCCTATGGTCCACAGCAGCGCTAGATAGGTCAGCGTCGCCACAGCGAAAGCTGTCAAAGGTCCAAAGGAGGCAACGACAATGCCACCAATCGCCGGACCGACGCTTCGAACAGCGTTATATCCAACCGAGATGAGCGTAACCGCGGCTGGAACTTCGCGTTTTCGTAAGATGTCGCCGACCGACGCGTGCCAAGCGGGATCGGTGAAAGCGGCGCCCGCTCCGGCCAAACAGCTGAATGCAAGAACCATCCATGGATTGAAAATTCCCAAGCCTGCAAGAACCGTCAGCATCGCCGAGGACAGCGCTATCACGGACCAGCCAGCGAACATCAGATTGCGGCGGCTGAAATTATCAGCCAGGGCTCCGGCGATGATCGACAGGACGAATGTAGGCAACGTCGTCGAAGCCTGCACCAAGGCGACCATCACGTCGGAAGTCGAAATGGTCGCCATCAGCCAACTGATGGCGACAGTTTGAATTAGCCAGCCAAAGCTGGACACCTGCGTAGCAAGCCAGATCGATCGGAAAGTTGCATTCTCGAGCGGCGCAAATGTCGCCGACGAAGCTGGAGTCGCATCTGCGGGCGCCACCCTGCTCATTGGGTTGAGCCCTCCCCTCGGTCTATCGGTCGCGTTTAGAGGTGCCCTCCCGGCGCAGGTGCCCGTGGAGGAATAGCAGCATGAGCGCATTTGCTAGGGATAGCGCAAGACAATTCTTCACCGCCGGCGCTCTGGCCGAAGCGATTACTTGGTCTGGAAGAAAAGGCGGATGCAGCCTGACCGCAAATCGGGCATCGCACCGAGTTAGGAATTGCCGCCTTCGGGAAGGAGACCTTCATTCCGCGCGGGAAACGATGCCCATGGAAAGCCTGGGACGACGGCGCCGATTTCTATCAGAGAGCTGGCCCGCAGCGGATTCAACGAAGCCGGGCCACACCTACCTAGCCGCCTTGATGCACGGCGACTAAGCTTTTGACGGCCTGAAGCGACATTGTGGTCGCCGTTGCGGTGCTTTTCCACGCGCCTCGTCAGGCGCCGGGATTGCTCCGTCGTGATGGCAGGCGGGGGTTTGCAGGTTGCGGTCGACGGGTTCGTATCGGGGCGTCTGCCCCCATCGTTATGTCGCGAGTTGGGGCATGCGATCGAGGACGATGCGCAGGATGCGCTGGTCGGGGCACGATGTCGGCACGTGCAGGCGGATTTGCGATTTCATCTCGACCACCCGCGCAGCGATTTTGATGAGGCGCAATCGCAGCGTGTCGAATTGGGCGACGGCAAAGCTCGAGCGCCTCGGCATCGCGGCCCGCAAGCCCCACATCAACCAGTAAGCAGCGGCATGCAGGAATAGCCGGAACTGGTTGGCCGTCGCTCTGGTGCAGGATGTGCGGTCGGCGGCAAGATGCGTCTTCCACGACTTGATGTGGTTCTCGGCCGCGCCGCGCCGGCAGTAGACATCCTCGTGACATCCTCGTAGAGCGCCTTGGCCTTCCCACCGGCAAGGTTGGTGACGACGAAGCGGATATCGCCACCTTGGGCGCCGACCTCGACCCGCGCGATGATGCGCTCGACGCGGCTCCAACTAGCGGCGCCGTCAACGAACTCCTTGAACCTGCGGACCCTGCCTGTCTTGGCCGACGCTTCGAAGCGCGCCGTCGTGCTGGCCTCCAGATCCGCGACATGCTTGCGCAGGCTCGTGGTGGGCGCGAGGCCAAAGATGAAGTCGACGTCGTTGGCGCGGCACCAGTCGATGACCTGCGGGTTGCAATAATGGCTATCGCCGCGGAGCAGGATTCGAATGTTCGGCCAGTTGATCCGGATCGCCGGCACCAGACGGCGCAGGTGGGGGCGGATCTCAGCCCCACTCGGCCGCTTGGCCGGTCGCAGGGTCGCGCTGACGAACCGTCCCGCACCATCGAACACGACGATTGGCTGGAAGCCGTACTCGTCATGGTGGGCATTGAACAGGCGAAGCTGTTGGCCTCCGTGCACAGCGTCGAAGGTGTCGTCAATGTCGAGTACGATCCGCTTCGGCACCTGCCGGAACGAGGCGCAATAGAGATCGACCATCGCCCGTCCCATCGCGACCAGCTCCCGCACGCCGGGTAGGTTCTCCAGCCGGCACAGCGTCGAT
>NZ_JAMYSE010000080.1:0-29133 GCF_040321795.1 Mesorhizobium sp. M0244
TTTAGGACGAGCAGTGCGTCAATGCCACGCTCCGCCATCTGTTGGCGAAGTCGATTCGTGCGTTCGCGATATTCTTGTTGGGTAAATGCTGGCATGAGTAATTCTCCTTGTGCTGTTCGATATCGTTATATCGTTTGCGCCAAGCTGTTTTCGTTTGGCGCTCTTCAGAAAGTTGTCAAAGGTTACGAAATGCTCGATCTATCGTCGCGGTAGCACTTACGCTCCGCGGTTCGGACCTGCGTAGCCGCCCTTAAGGTCGGTCTTGTTGCAGAGTGGCCGCTGTTAGACGAAGCTCTAGCTAGCTAGTGCGAGAGGATCTGGCTGAGGAATAGCTTGGTCCGCTCGTGCTGGGGGTTGGTGAAGAAATCATTCGGTTTGCCCTCTTCAACGATTTGACCCCAATCCATAAAGATAACTCGGTCGGCAACGGCGCGGGCAAAACCCATTTCGTGAGTGACGCAGACCATAGTCATGCCGTCTTTGGCTAGGCTTGTCATTGTTTCCAGCACTTCGGAGACCATTTCCGGATCGAGCGCCGAGGTTGGTTCGTCGAACAGCATGACCGCAGGTTCCATGCACAGAGAGCGGGCAATCGCAACGCGCTGCTGCTGTCCGCCAGACAGCTGAACCGGGTATTTGTTCGCCTGTTCGGGAATATGCACCCGCTCCAGGAACTTCAGCGCCGTCGCCTTGGCTTCAGCTTCGGGCACGCCCTTGACCCACATTGGACCGGCCATACAGTTCATCAGCACGGTCATATGGGGGAAAAGGTTGAAGTGCTGGAACACCATTCCGACATTCTTGCGAACTTCAGTCACGTTGCGCATTTTGTTGTGCAATCTGATCCCGTTGACGGTGATCTCGCCCTCCTGATGCGCTTCAAGCCGGTTGAAGCAGCGGATCAGCGTCGACTTTCCGGATCCCGAGGGGCCGCAGATGACGATGCGTTCGCCTTTGCGGACGGTTAGATTGACATCAGTCAGTGCTCTGAAGGTGCCGTACCATTTGGAGACGTTCGTCGCTTCGATAATTTTGTCCCCACTCATTGGCACCTGCCTCTGACTGGATGACTCCTGGGATGAAACTGATACGCGCAGCACATTGCCAATAGCTTGCGAGGAATTGCCTCCATCAAGGCTTTTCAAGTGACTTATGTTGCTGGCGGTCATCGCACTTTACTCCTTCCGTAGTGGCGCTCGAGCCGTGATTGAACTACCTCAAGGCAGGCAGACATTATCCAGTAAATCATTGCGGCTGTTATCAGCATCTCCATGTAACGGAAGGTCGGCTGGCCGATTGTGCGAGAAACGAACGTTAGCTCCCACACGCCGAGGACCGAAACGAGCGAACTGTCCTTCAACATCCCGATGAACATGTTTCCAGTCGGGGGAATGACTACGGGAAGCGCCTGCGGCAGGATGATCCTGCGCATGGTAAGACCGAAGCCGAGACCGATTGATCGTGACGCTTCCCATTGGCCGCGGTCGATGCTCTGGATACCCGCGCGGAAGACTTCCGCCATATAGGCGCCGTAGCAAAGCGACAATGCTAATATGCCTGAAGGAACGGCACTGATCACAATACCCAGTTGCGGCAGCCCAAGGTAAATCAAGTAAACCTGTAGGAGAAGGGGCAGGCCGCGGAAGAACGAAGTGTAAAAGCTCGCGATGGCATAGGCGAAGCCATTGCCTGAAAGTTTGGCAATAGCAGCAATCATCGCGATGAGTGATGCGCAAACAAGGGAAACGGCAGAAATATAGATCGTGGTCACCACGCCCTGCGTGATCAAGTATGGCAGATTCTCCCAGATGAATGGCAAGCTCAAGTTAAATATCATGAAGAATGCGAGACACAGCAGCAGCATTTCGACCCACACAATGCCAATCTGCGCCTTTAACGGGGCAAATCCGATCAGCACGATATTGACGCAGAATATAACTGCAATTACAAAAGCGATTGCAACACGACCATATAAGCCGCTCTGTACGGGGTCGCCGATGACTGGCCGCATGATCTCGCCAACGGGAGTGCCCGCAAGGTTGAACATGAGGAAAACCGCGAGTACAATGGCAAAAGTCGACGCAACAAACCAAGGCCTGTGGACAAGCACTTCCGATTCAACTGTGTCCTGGTAAAGCATGAAATGTCCTCCAACATGGCGGCTCGGGGTGACCGAGCCGCCATGCTTTTCGCGAAGCTACTTCTCGACGGAAGTATCAGTTCCGTACCATTTAATCGCAATCTTCGAGAGCGTCCCGTCATCCTTCATGCTTTTGAGCGCAGCATTGATCTTATCACGAAATTCACTGTCGCCCTTCATCATTGAGATAGCACCCGGCGCGGAGAAGAGAGTGCCGAGCACCCTGATCGGATATCCCGATTTGATCGCCCTTTCCATGCCTGTTTCGTCCGATACGACCGCGTTCAGACGGATGCCATCACCTAAGCGCAGATCGGCGAGGGCAACATTGGCCGACTCGTACTCTTTGACCTCGTCGACTTTGAACTTGAACTCGATCGGCCTCGCACCAATCCAGTTTGGCGTGAGGGTCTGATGGAGATACTGTGCTTCGAGGGTATTGGTAGTGACCCCAACGATTTTGCCGTTGAGATCCGAAAGTTCTTTGGCATTACTGTCAGTAGGAACGGCAACGACCACAGTGCCATAGTAGTAATTTTCTGAAAAGTCGAGCTTATTGGCACGTTCTGTTGTAGGGGTCATTTGGCCCATGCCAATGTCCCAGCGATCTGCCCAATTGCCCGCCACGATTAGGTCCCAACCCGGCGTTATAAAATCAGCTTTAACACCAAGGTATTTCGCAATACCTTTGGCTACGTCAATGTCATAACCCTCTAATTCGTGGTTCGCATTCAGGGAAGATATTGCCCCCCAATCAGTGCCTACTGCAGCTTTGAGTGTCTTTGTAGCCAGGACGCGCTGAAGTACCTCCCCGGCATACGCTGACGTACAAAATGCGAGGGATGCGATAGCAATAGACGCCGCTGTGACAGTCGATTTGATCCTATTCATGGTAGTTCCCCTTGTTAGGTTGAATTTTAGTCCTGTGTTGCCTACACTCCGTCGTACCGACATTCTGAGCCGGTTCGAATTTGTTGCATCTAAGGGCTCAGAGTCGTTTCAGTTAAGTTGACCCAGTAGCCGATGCCATATGGCAAGGCTTCATCGTTG
This sequence comes from Mesorhizobium sp. M0244, assembly GCF_040321795.1. Taxonomy (NCBI): domain Bacteria; kingdom Pseudomonadati; phylum Pseudomonadota; class Alphaproteobacteria; order Hyphomicrobiales; family Phyllobacteriaceae; genus Mesorhizobium; species Mesorhizobium sp. M0244. The sequence goes on from NZ_JAMYSE010000080.1 coordinate 3,191, forward strand.
AAATCATAGGCGGGATCGTGTACGTACGGCGTCGGGCCGTTTCCAAGCCTGATGTAAGCTCCCGGTCGTGCTTCAAGCATGTAAGCAAAGTCCTCAGATCCCATCGAAGGCTTTGCGTTCGAATCTACTGCATCGTGCCCAACCAGACCTCGAGCGGCAGATATGGCGAAAGTCGTGCCTTTCGTGTGGTTGAACATGAGCGGCTCAAGCCGGCGGTGCGTATACTCAACGTGGGCATCAAAGCCCGACGCGATGCCTTCGGCGCAGGACCTGATGTGCTTCTCCGCAAAGTCGCGCAAACCTGATTTGAGGGTGCGAACGGTTCCTGAAATCTGCACGGACTCCGGAATGACGTTGTACGCTGTCCCGGCATTGAGCTTGGTGACCGAAATCACTAGCGACTCCTGCGAGTCAGTCTTGCGGGACACCAATGTTTGCAGCCCTATGATGATTTGAGCTGCGATGACGATGGGATCGTTGGTCAGGTGTGGCTTGGCGGCGTGCCCACCTTTTCCTTTTACAATAATGTCGAATTCGTCGAGCGCCGATGAGATGGCGCCGTCGCAGATCGCGAACTGCCCTACTGGCATACCAGGCCAATTATGCATACTGAAGACTTGAGAGATACCAAACCGGTCCATGATCCCTTCTTGGACCATCCTCTGGGCGCCACGGCCATCTTCTTCCGCTGGCTGAAATATAAGGGCTACCACCCCTTTGAAATTCCGCGTGGCGGTCAGGTACTTCGCGGCCCCCAGCAGCATCGCCGTATGACCATCATGGCCGCATCCATGCATAAGACCCGGGATTTCCGAAGCCCAAGGTTTGTTTGATGCCTCAGATATCGGGAGAGCATCCATATCTGCTCGCAGTCCAATGGTAGGACCTTCTCCGAGCTCGCCTTGGATCAAGGCTACGATTCCAGTCTCTGCTATGCCCGTTTCGATATTATTGATGCCAAACGAGGCGAGCTTTTCAGTGACGAAATTCGCAGTGTTGTACAGTTTGTAGTTGAGTTCCGGGTGTCGGTGGAGGTGGCGGCGCCACTCCGTTACCTCGTTCTTCATATCCAAGAATTCTTCGATGCGGTGCATAATAACGACCCTTCCGGTCAAATTCCTGATCTGGTCGAAGTTCGATTCACCATTTCCTGCGCGATTATCATTCGTCAGCAAGTGCCCAATTTGAAATACGCCGTACCGGCTCGGAGTGTCTCGTCTCAGGCGGCGTCAGCGACGCGAATAGGGCAGAGGATCCGGCGTTATGAAGACTAGCGACGGCTGTCACAATGTCATCCTGCCACTGGGCAGTAACGGAGCCTCGAGCGATATTCTTGAATTTTTCCACGATCTGGTGGCTTGAGAGCGGATTGGCTACGTCACCGAGCGGATACAGGACAACCATCTCTTCGGGGCCATCACCTTGATCCAATATTACACGTGCCGGGGTTAGAGCCGGGAATGCGTTAGTAAATTCGGGAGATGGCTCCAGCTCAATGCGAGCTGCCAATTCGAGGATCTCCGGATCCCGAAAATGCTCTGGCTGAACCGGCTGCAAAGCAGCGCGTCCATGCAGCGCGGCAATCGCGCAATTGAAATAGAAACTGTACTGGCCGCCCTCAAACGTGCTAGGCGCACGCTCGTTCGCTAGTCGCATCGCATGCGGAAATGTTTCGATGCGCAGCTTAAGGATTGGTTGACCCGCTTTCCGCATAGAAAGGATCGCGTCAATTGCACCATGTATGTAGCGGCAGCAAGCGTAAGGCTTGAGATAGCACTGCTGTACTTCCCAAGAAGAACCCAGATTTCCTGTTAGCGAGTTCCGAGTAAACCGGTCGGCATCGTCTAGAAGCTCAATTGGCCCTTTTGCACCAGCCTGTGCTCGGTAAGCGGCTGTTATCCCCGCTACTACGGCGGGCGGAATGCCTTCCTTGATACTGCTGCCGTCAAACTTTGAAGCGGCGTTGAGAAAGACAATCGGCCCTTCACAGCCGGCGATTGCAAGAGCGTGGGCTGTTTGATCGGCGTTCAAGCCGAGTAGTCGCGAAGCCGCAGCAGCAGCCCCAAAATTTACCCATCGCCCGCTCGAGTACATTTCTATCGTTTGCACGGGACGGCAACTAGCAACCCGAAGCCCAATTTCGTAACCCAATGCGATTGCGCCCATGACCTCAGGTCCGGAAGCACCTACCGCCTGCGCGACAGCCAAGGCTGTGGGGATGATCCCGGCTCCAGGATGGCCACCTGCTCCCCGGTGGCCGTCATCGATGTCGAGGGCGCTCGCCGCCGCGCTGTTTGACATCGCAGCACCGACCACGCTGGTTCGCATACCCGTTAGCCAGATATCGATCTCGCCTTCACCATACGATTCGAGCGCAGCCGTTCTGGCGGATTTAGCCAGCGGTGAATCGATACCAGCTGCCGCGGCGCCCAGAAGGTCCAAAATCAGTACAGAGATCGTCTCTTGTCCGTCCGCAAGAACCTTCTCAGCCGGGAAACTGCTTACGAACTCAGCGAGTTCGTTGATTGCATGCATGTCTAATCTTCCCTCAAATCAAGAAGCTGGGCTTATGAAGTGGCATGAGAGACCACTTTTTTGGCGCTACTCGGGCGCTTCCGACCGGCAACTCGCCGCCTTTATTCTTTTTGCTGCTTGTTTCGCAGTAAGCTGCAAAGTTTACGCCGCGTCAATTATGTTCTTGTTATTGGAATGAAAATGCATACAAATTCTAATTATAAGAAAATACGGAGATAGCTGAGTGCATTCAAATTCGTCATCAAAAGTAGCCGGCCTTGATATCCTTTTGGCATCAAGCGCCATGTGGGGGTTCCGCCCGGCCGGAAGCCGTGGGAGAACCCGAAGAAGTCGGCCTCCTAGAGAGCGCTCAGCACCTCGGCCACCGCGCCTTAGACGATCTTGTCTTCCAGCGCCGGCACCCCGAGTGGCAGCTTGCCGCTATCGGCTTTGGGAATATCGACCCGTCACACCGGCTGCGGCCGGTAACGTCCGGTGTGGACCAGTTCGCAGAAATCGCGGAAGTTATCCTCCAGCCTCTCTTCGTCTTCGCACTGTCATCCCATCGACCCCAGTGACGTTGCCCCCAACTTTTATCCAACCCGAAGTTCGCTCAGGCGGTCGGTCTTGCCCTGGGGGGCGGGTTGAGCGACGGGCAAAGGTCCGGACACAGAGCCGGGCCGCCTTGCCGCCGAACCTCGAGCGGGTGACGCTCGGCGGCAAAGCCGATCATTTCGCGCAAGAGATCGGCGATCGGAGGTCTTCGCCACGAGCGTGCGCAGGTTCATCACCGCCGAGCTACACCCTTCCAAGGGAGTACGGTCTCCTGGCGACGCAGATATCCTTCATATTGCAGTCGCTCGGCATAGGTAAGAAGCTTTGGATTCGATGATGGTGCTGGCGACGGTCTTTCGGATAAACCGCATGGCCTTGCTAATTGCATCAAGGAAAGCGCGGCTGGCGTTTTCCATCAGATGCCAGCGGTCGGCCACCTGATCGGCATGAGGCAAGGCCTTAGCGATCGCCTAGCCATATCCGCCGCCCCGATCGCGAGCGACAGTCACAATGGGAGGATGGTTCGCCAGCCAAGCCTGCGATGTCGCCTGTTCACGATCTGGCAGCAATGTCACTGGCCTGCGGCGCTCAAGATCGCATACAATCGTCCCGTATCGTTGGCCGCGCCGGAAGGCGAAGTCGTCGATGCCGATGATGACGAGCTTATCGCGCGGCTGTTCAGTCCGCTGGCGCACGACACGCAACAGGGTATCGTTGCTCACCGGCATCATCAGGCGATCGGCAAAGGCTGCGGCAGGCCTGCCGCCCAGCGCCAGCCCCAAGTGATGAACGATGGTCTCAAGGCGTCCGGTTCTCCGCGATAACGGGGCTAAAACATCGGCGCCAAACCGTTCGGCAAAAATGCGGCGGCGGCAAAGACCGGCGTCGCACCAGAAACGGCGAACCGTCACCCGAAAGACCACACGCCGGCCAGCGATGGGCAAATCGGCGGCTTTTCACATGTATCGCCGGCGCGAACTTGTCCCGCAGCACGGACACGTTTCCGAAAGCGCCGTAGCGCCCACGTCAAGAAATACACAATCCGTGTTGATTTCGGCATGCTCGACGAGCAACCGCCGTCGGCGCCAGTCTCGTCGACCCAAATCTCTCTTCCATCGCGCTGATTCCCTCTCGAAAATTGCGCGCATCACCCTCCACATGCAGCGAGATTGAGTCTGACCCAATATTGGAGGCCGATCAGGGGCCAAGAAGTTCGGCGCCGATTGAGAAGCGACCCGGATCTCAGCATGACCACCAATGGCCGCAATCGCCGGCTGGAGCCTGCCTACAAGCAACATGCCGTCGTTGATGATCTGCGCGGCGTGGTTCTGGATGTCGCCGTGACCACGGGCGAGATCTGCCGATGCCGGCTATTCCTATGCAAAGGTTTACGTAGCTTTCGAGTCTCGCGCCATCGAAGCTTTGATCCCGGGCCAAGGCTGAGCCGATCCGAAGTCCCGTACCGCCCGGGCGAGGCCAAGAATTGGCACGGCCTCGCCCGGGCGGCACGGCGCGGTCTCGGCAACATGAAAATTCAGGCCTATCTCACCGCGGCGGCGGTCAACCTGAAGCGACTGGCGGCCGCTTTGCTTGCCCATTTTCTGGGTTTGGTGATGAATGCTCACCTCCCCCTGGAGCCCGTCAACGAGCTCTGAGACACCGCCAGTTCTGAGATCAGAGCCTCCCCGATGCGAGTCAACCGCAGAAAAAGGCTTCTTCAACAGCCCCACCCGGCAGCGCTGCCAGGTGGCGATGCATGATAACCTACTCTATCAGTTCGTGTCGCCGTACACAGCTACCGGTTCGCCGAGGCTACCCGGTAAGGGCTCTTGACCAAGCCCAGGCCGATCGGAGACTTCCACTGCTGCTCCGCCCCCCTGGACTCGAATGGGTGCATCCGTTAATGGGTCGCTCCAAGTCAGCGGGTCGTAAACAGAATGGCGGAACTCCTTCGGGGTGGACTGCGCGAGATGGAAAATAGCCGCCTGCACTAGTCCACTTCCGCCTATGTCTTGAATAGTCATCGGAATTCCTGCCGTCGCACACATATCACGGGCGCGGCGGGCCTTTGTCAGGCCACCAACTCTCGAAATTTTGATATTCATCAAGTCGGCTGCACTATCGGCGATAATCCGCATCACCATCTCGGGTGAGTCGACAATTTCGTCGAGGATCATGGGATGATCAGTGCGACGTCTCACCGCGAGGCAGTCTTCGTAAGAAGCACACGGCTGCTCTATATAGACGTCCAGATCCCGAATTTGTCGCATCACTCGCAGGGCCTGATCCCGCGTCCAACCGCGATTGCAGTCGAAGTAGTAGTCCTCATGGGGTTGGGCATGTTCCATAATTGCCCGTATCCTCGACACATCTTCCGCGACATCACCGCCCAACTTCACTGACAAACGCCGGTAGCCTTTCTCACGGAAGCTCGCGGTCGCTGCCAACATCTCTTCAATCGACCCTGCGCCAGGGTCGGCCATAAGATCTAATCCACCGTCAAATCTTCCGCCGAGAAGATCGCAAAGCGGCATTCCCGTTGCTTTGCCGAGGATGTCCCAACAAGCGACGTCAATCGCCGATTTCGCGTATGGATGACCGTACAAAGCATGATCCATCAAATAGTTGATTCGATCGATTTGGAGCGGATTTTCTCCAATGAGATGAGGAGCTAACTCGTCAATGCCCGCTCTCACCCCCTTGTCGAAAGCCGGCAGATAATTCGCCCCCAGCGTCCCGACTTCGCCCCATCCGACGATAGCTGCATCAGTCTCGATTGATACGATGGTGTTTTCGGCAGATGTCCATGTCCTATCGCGCGATAGGCTGTAGCTCTGTGGAAAAGTCCTCACGATCTTAAAAACTGATATGCGTTTGATCTTCATTAGGCACTACTCCTTTGTCTCCTCCCCGGCGGCAAGAATACTTCCTTAGCCGGGAAATCGCTTACGCACTGAGCGAGGTGGTTGATTGCATCAATGTCTGATCGTCCCTCAGGTCAAAAGGTGGTTGTTCATGAACTCGCACGAGACCGCTTTTTGTGATGTCACGTGGGCCCACCTCCGGGGGGCAGCTCGCCTTTGTCCTTTTTGCCAGGGGATTTCGCATGCTCCTAGCAAGCGGCTAAGTGGGCACTGCGTCAATTCAGTCCTTGTCATTGAAACGATTAAAGCCTATCTCTTCTGATTATTAGAAAATGGGAGGTGGCAGAGTGCCTTCAAATTCGTCATCAAACGCCGCCCGAGCTCTTGATATTCTTTTGGCTTTGGGGGAAGCAGACGCCGATGGGCTGCCGCTAGGCGAGATCGCAATCAGGGTAGGTGAAGCAAAACCTGCGGTTCATCGCAGTCTCGCATCCCTGCTTCAAAAGGGCTTTGCTGAGCCAACAGGTCGCCATGGACATTACCGACTTGGCCCAGCGATAACTATGCTTGCGCGTCGGCAGGCCCGATTGGAGCCAGTGATCGCACGACATCGTCCTGGAATGACAGAGTTCGCAAGGCGTACGGGCTATACAGTCTATATGATGGTCCAAGCTGGCGTTGATGCAGTCTGCGCAGAAATGGTGAGCCGTTCCCCGCAACAGCAACTTTGGCTCGGTTTAGGTGGTCGTGTCCCCATGGGGGTTGCGGCGGGTAGCGTAGCGCTTCTGTCGATGCTTCCTTCCGCCGACTATAAGCAGCTTATTGAAGCGAACGCTGAGCGCTACATCACGCATCCCTCGGTTCAACACGTCGACGCCGCCGTCGTCCTCGCTCAAGTTCGAGACGCCCAACGGCGGGGCTATGCGATAAACATGGGCTATTACCATCCTGGAGAGGGCGGTATAGGTTTGCCTATTCTCAGTACGAGCTCTTACGAGATGAACGTTGCTATTTCGTTCACCCTTGCCTTAGAGATGATGACAAACACCTTCGTGACGAGCATCGTTTCGGAACTCAAAGACTGTCTGTTTGCGAACTAACGGATGGCCGAGGCATCGATCGTAGGAACCACTCATCCATCCGTCGAGAAAGCCGCTTGCAGAAGGATTCATAACCGTTTCCATCAGTCAGCAGGCGGAGCGCAAAATCAAAATACATCGTATCGACCCGCGTCCTAGCTCATTGCCGAAGTCCTGTCAGATTCGGTCTCTTTTCGGGCTTCGGCCAAATAACTTCGAATAGCAACTGGAAAGGTGAGCCGCACTTGAGAAGCCCGTAGCAAACGCGATTTCGGATATAGAAAGTGGGCTTTGCTGTAATAGGCGGCGTGCATGCTTAAGGCGAAATTTTCGATACGTTTCGGAATAGCTAGCGCTCAGATGCCCGGAGAAAAGTCGGTCAAGATGACGTTTGCTAACGCCTGCATAAATTGCCATCTGAGAGCGGTCAAATGGCCGCTCTATGGTAGCCTCCATCTTTTCCAGAACATTTAGCAGGACTGCGTGGTTGACGCCGAAGCGCTCAGCTGCGGAGGCCCGTTGCGGCGCGGCCGGTTCTGCAACTGCTGTATGGAGGTACCAATCACTAACGCGTCGGGCGAAATCCGCACCCATCCGCTCTGAGATGAGGGCATGCATCATATCCAGAGGCGCAACCCCTCCTCCGCAGGTAATGCGATTTCCGTCTAGCACGAATCTGGCCTGGCGTGGATTGAGGTGAGGAAACGCTTCCATAATCGCCGCCGCATGTTCCCAGTGAACTGTAAAGTCTCGCCCGTCAAGCAAGCCGGCAGCGGCCAAAAGGTAGGGTCCGCCTGAAATCCCCCCAATGCGAGCACCGTTGCGAGATAGCTGGCGCAGAGCCCCAAAAAGCGCTGGCGAGCTATGGATCACAGGATTCCCGCCTACGCACACGAAGATCGTGTTCAGGACAGAGTGATCCAGCCGGTGACAAGGTATGACGGCGCCTGACGAACTGGTCACAGCTGTTCCGCCCATGGAGATTGGTCGCACATCATAAAGGGCTTGGCCCGCGAGCAGGTTTGCTGCCCGAAGCGGTTCGGCAGCGGACGCATATGACATCAACGAGAAGCCAGGCAACAATAGAAACGCAATTGACTGCGTAAGTCGGTTCGTCTGATCGCTCATGGCTCTCTCATGTCGTTTTTTGGCTCTCTGAAGAAAACAATAATCCTGTTGGTCGGATATACAAGTTGAAACGACGTGGAACCATCCTATGCGCTATTCAGCTCTTTCAATATTTTTCAATGGACTTCGCAGCAACAAGGCATGGAAGCCCGCTTGGCGGCACCCTGAGCCAAAGCCGCGTTACGACGTGATCATCGTGGGCGGAGGCGGCCACGGGCTGGCGACAGCCTATTACCTCGCCAAGGAATTTGGCATAATCAATGTCGCAGTGCTGGAGAAGAGTTATATCGGCTCCGGCAATGTGGGGCGAAACACCACAATCATCCGCTCCAACTACCTGCTGCCGGGCAACAATCCGTTCTACGAACTTTCCATGAAGCTGTGGGAAGGGTTGGAGCAGGATTTCAACTTCAACGCCATGGTCTCGCAACGCGGCGTGCTTAACCTTTTCCATTCCGACGGCCAGCGCGATGCCTATATCCGGCGCGGCAATGCCATGCGGCTGCACGGTGTCGATGCGGACCTGCTGGACCGGCAAGCTGTCCGCAAGAGGCTGCCTTTCCTCGACTTTGATAATGCGCGTTTCCCGATCTACGGCGGGCTTCTACAAAAGCGCGGCGGCACAGTGCGCCACGATGCAGTGGCCTGGGGTTATGCTCGCGGCGCAGACATGCGCGGTGTTGACATCATCCAGAATTGCGAAGTGACCGGCATTCGTCGCGAGAATGGCATCGTCACTGGGGTCGAGACCACGAGGGGTTTCATCGGCTGCGGAAAACTCGGCCTTGCGGCCGCCGGTAATTCCTCTCGGGTAGCTGAAATGGCTGGGCTGAAGCTGCCGATCGAAAGCCATGTGCTGCAAGCCTTCGTTTCGGAGGGGCTGAAACCCTTCATCGACTGCGTGGTAACATTCGGTGCGGGGCACTTCTATATCTCGCAGTCCGACAAAGGCGGACTAGTGTTCGGCGGCGATCTCGACGGCTACAATTCCTATGCGCAACGCGGCAACCTGGCGACCCTCGAACATGTGGCGGAAGAAGGTAAGGCGTTGATCCCGTCGCTTTCGCGCGTCCGGATGCTACGCTCCTGGGGCGGCATCATGGATATGTCGATGGACGGTTCGCCAATCATCGACCGTACCCACCTCGACAATCTCTATCTCAATGCAGGCTGGTGTTACGGCGGCTTCAAAGCTACGCCTGCCTCCGGCTTCTGCTTTGCCCATCTGCTGGCCAAGGGCATATCGCACGACACGACAAGACAGATGCGCCTCGACCGGTTCGAGCGCGGTTACCTGATCGACGAAAATGGCCAGGGTGCGCAGCCCAACGTTCACTGAATATCGCACAAGGAATAGCCGAACATGGCAAGTCTCGTCCCCTGCCCGCATTGCGGCACACGATCCAAAGAAGAGTTCACCGTCAAGGGCGCGGCGCTGGCCCGCCCCGCGCCGGATGCCGATAAGAAAAGCTGGATGAACTATGTCTATCTGCGCGACAATCCGCGCGGGCGCTATGAGGAATACTGGCACCATACATCGGGCTGCCGCCGCTGGCTGGTAGTTGTCCGCGACACTGCTACTCATGAGATCGAAGCAAGCCGCGATGCGGCGCTTGGCGGACCGACGGACGCCTGCACATGACATCCTGTCGCTTGGCAACCGGCGGCCTGATCGATCGGCAGACGCCTCTTTCCTTCTCCTTCGACGGGAAGCGCATGCTGGGCCTCGAAGGCGACAGCCTGGCTTCAGCGCTGCTTGCCAACGGCCAGCAGCTAGTCGGGCGCAGCTTCAAATACCACCGCCCACGCGGCATACTCACCGCCGGTGCTGCAGAGCCGAACGCGCTGATGACGCTCGGCCAGGGGCGTCGTGCCGAGGCCAATACGCGCGCCACGATGCAGGAACTCTATCAAGGGTTGGAGGCGCAGAGCCAGAGCCGCTGGCCATCGCTGGAGTTCGATATTGGCGCTCTTAACAGTTTGTTCTCGCCCTTCCTCGGTGCCGGTTTCTACTACAAGACCTTCATGTGGCCCGCTTCCTTCTGGGAAAAGATTTACGAACCCTTCATCCGGAAGGCGGCCGGCCTCGGCAAAGCGAGCTACGAAACCGATCCGGACTCCTATGAAAAGTGCTGGGCGCATTGCGACCTGTTGGTCATCGGTTCCGGGCCAGCCGGGCTCGCGGCTGCGTTGAGCGCCGGACGCTCCGGTGCCCGGGTCATCCTGGTGGACGAACATGCGGCTGCCGGTGGTTCGCTGCTTTCGGAAACAGCAACGATCGGCGGTGCTTCGGCTTCGCAATTCGTTGCGGAGACTGTTGCCGAGCTGTCATCGCTCTCCAACGTACAGATCCTCACCCGCACCACGGCCTTCGGCTGGTATGACGGGAATGTCTTCGGCGCCGTCGAGCGGGTGCAGAAGCATGTCCGCGATCCACTGCCTGCGGTGCCCGTGGAACGCCTGTGGCGCATAGTCTCCAAACGAGCGATCCTCGCCAGCGGCGCGGAAGAACGCCCGCTGGTTTTCGGCGGCAATGACATCCCCGGTGTCATGATGGCGACTGCGATGCGGACCTATCTGAACCGCTACGGCGTTGCCCCCGGCAAGCAGGTGGCCATCTTCACCACCAATGACAGCGGCTATGCCCTGGCCCGCGATTTGGAGTCGGCGGGCGTCAACCTCGTCGTCGTGATCGACAGCAGACCGGATGCGACCTTCCGCTATTCAGGTCGGGCGCGCGTCATCAAGGGCGCCTATGTCTCCGATGCCCATGGCGGAAAGACGCTGTCCTCTATCAGCGTGTGGAAGAACGGTAGCGTCGAAATGCTCAAGGCGGACGCACTCGCCATGTCCGGCGGCTTCAGCCCGATCATCCACCTTGCCTGCCATCGCGGGGCCAAGCCCGTCTGGTCGGATGAACAGGCCGGCTTCCTCGCGCCGACTGGCCTCAACGGCTTTGAACTGGCAGGCGCCGTCAACACCAACTCCGGCATCGCCGCCTGCCTTGCAGACGGTGCGGCGCGCGGCGCGGCCTTCGTCGAGGCGCTTGGGTTTGCGGCGAGCGTCGCCACATTCGCCACGGTCGAGGGTGATATCGTAGCGCCTCCGGCAAAGCCGATCTGGAATATTCCCGGCGTCAAGGACAAGGCCTTCGTCGATTACCAGAACGACGTACACCGCAAGGATCTGGGTCTTGCCGTGCAGGAGGGCTATGGACATGTCGAGCTCGCCAAGCGCTACACCACCAATGGTATGGCGACAGACCAGGGCAAGCTGTCGAACGTCAATGCCATCGGCCTCTTGGCCGAAGCACGCGGCATTTCTCCGGCCAAAATCGGCACCACGACTTTCCGGCCCTTCTACACCCCTGTGTCATTCGGCGCGCTGACAGGTGCGCATTCCGGCCATCACCTCCAGCCGGTGCGCAAATCGCCGCTGCATGATTGGGCGAAGAAGCGCAGTGCCGTCTTCATCGAGACCGGCCTCTGGTATCGTTCGTCCTGGTTCCCGCGGAACGGCGAGACCAGCTGGCGCGAAAGCGTCGACCGAGAAGTACTGAACGTCCGCGCCAATGCCGGCCTCTGCGACGTTTCTATGCTCGGCAAGATCGAGGTCTGCGGCAAGGATGCCGCCGAATTCCTCAATCGCGTCTATTCGAATGCCTTCCTGAAGCTGCCAGTCGGCAAGGCCCGTTATGGCCTGATGCTACGCGAAGACGGCTTCATCTATGACGACGGCACCACCAGCCGACTCGAGGACAATCGCTTCTTCATGACCACCACCACGGCCTATGCCGCCGGCGTCATGACGCATCTGGAATTCTGTGCCCAGGCGTTATGGCCGGGTCTCGATGTCCGCCTCGCCTCCGTCACCGATCAATGGGCGCAGATGTCTGTGGTAGGGCCGAAGTCGCGGGCAATCCTGCAGGCGATCGTCGACGAGGATATTTCCGACGCCGCCTTCCCGTTCCTGGCGGCTAAGGAAGTGTCGCTGTTCGGCGGGCAGATCCGTGGCCGGCTGTTCCGCATCTCCTTTTCCGGCGAACTGGCCTATGAATTGGCAGTGCCGGCGGGTTATGGCGAAAGCGTCGCCGATGCGATAATGGAGGCCGGCAAGCTGCATGGCATCCAGCCCTATGGCGTCGAGGCGCTGAGCGTTTTGCGCATCGAAAAAGGCCACGTCACCCATAGCGAGATCAACGGCACGGTGATTCCCGCCGATCTCGGCTTCGCCAAGATGGTCTCGGCCACAAAGCCGGATTTCATCGGCAAGGCGATGCTGAATCGCGAAGGCCTGACGGCCCTAGACCGGCCAAGCTTGGTCGGCGTTGTGCCGCTCGACCCGAACACATCATTCCGCACCGGCTCGCATATCCTCGCCAAGGATGCCCCCGCAGCGCTAGAGAACGACCAAGGCTATGTGACCTCGAGTGCCTATTCACCCCATGTCGGCTCCACCATCGGCCTTGCGCTCGTCAAGCGCGGGCCGGAACGGCATGGCGAGGAAGTGGTGGCGTGGAACGGCCTGTGCGGCGAATTCACCGCAGCGCGACTATGCAATCCGGTTTTTGTCGATCCGCAGAACGAGAGGCTCCATGTCTGATTTCCGCCCGACTCTTCGCCCTGCGCTCGGCGCCAAGACCGCGATCACTTCCGCGGAGGTAAAACTCTCGGCGCTGCCTGAAGGCGCGATTGTCCAAGTGCTCGCCCCGCCCGGAGAACAGGACCTAACATCCTTCCTGAGCGGCCTTCGCAAAGGTGGCGTCCGCACCGTTTCACCCGGACAGTGGTTTATCGTTGGCCACGAGCCGATGATGCGAGACGATATGAAGACCTTATTCGACACGCTCGAACCGCGCGCGACGGGTGTCGACCAGAGCGCCGGCCGGGTCCGCATCCGCATCGACGGCGCACAAGCAAGACGCGTGCTATCGAAGGGTACGGCCCTCGACCTTTCCGCCGACGCGTTTCCCGTCGGCCGATCGGCAACAACCCTGATCGGCCACATCGCCGCTCACATCACTCGCATCGACACCGACTCCTTCGAGTTAATCGTGCTCAGGGGCTTCGCAGAGAGCCTTTGGGACGATCTCACAAGGATGTGCGCCGAGTATCGGTAATTTCAGTCTAGAGGCGCAAGCGCTGCAGCACGGTTGACTTGCCAATTAATGAGAATTTCCTGTGCCTAATAACTTGATTTTGACGGTAAAATGCAATTCCACACGCGGGATAGTCGCAGCAATCTCAACCTTTCTGGCAGACAGCGGCTGCAACATCGTCGACAGCTCGCAGTTTGACGACCTTGATACGGGCAAGTTCTTCACCCGCGTCTCGTTCATTTCCGAAGAAGGCGTCAAGCTCACGGCGCTAAGGGAAGGTTTTGCACCGATCGCCGCGAAATTCGGAATGGAAGCGGAAATTCGTGATAGCGCGAGCCGAATGAAGGTACTCCTGATGGTCTCACGGTTCGGCCATTGTCTGAACGACCTACTTTACCGCTGGAAGATCGGCGCGCTCCCCATCGACATCGTCGGCGTGGTTTCCAATCATTTTGAGTATCAGAAGGTCGTCGTCAATCACGACATCCCATTCCATCACATCATGGTGACGAAAGAGAATAAGCCCCAGGCTGAAGCGCAGATCATGTCGGTTGTTGACCAAACTGGTGCCGAACTGATCGTTCTCGCTCGCTACATGCAAATTCTCTCCGATGAGATGTGTCAGAAGATGTACGGTAGGATCATCAACATCCACCATTCCTTCCTGCCGAGCTTCAAGGGCGCGAACCCCTACAAGCAAGCCTATCTGCGCGGCGTCAAACTGATTGGCGCGACGGCGCATTACGTCAACGCCGATCTGGACGAGGGTCCGATCATCGAACAGGACATTGCCCGCATCACGCATGCGCAAAGCGCAGAGGATTACGTATCGATCGGCCGCGATGTGGAGAGCCAGGTGCTGGCGCGCGCCGTTCACGCCCACATCCACCATCGCACTTTCCTCAACGGCAACCGCACCGTCGTCTTCCCGGCAAGCCCAGGCTCTTACGCCTCTGAGCGCATGGGGTGAGACGTGGGGCTTGCAACAGTGATCGACGGAAAGAAGGCAGCGGCCTCGGTCATGGAGGCTGTGAAGACTGCGGCGGCAGGACTTGAAAACGAGTCCGGTGTGAAAACCGGACTTGCGGTTGTGATCGTCGGCGACGATCCGGCCAGCCGCACCTATGTCGGTGCCAAGGGCCGCATGGCTAGCGAATGCGGCTTCAACTCCATCCAGCACACGCTCCCGGCGGAGACGACGCAGGATGATCTGGCAACCCTGGTGGCCTCGCTGAATGAGGATCCCACTGTCGCACTGCACTTAAATGTAAGATTGCGCCGACATCTCGCCGAGACCGGTAACTTCTCCGGGGTTACGCAGCGCACAGTAGGGGCGGTTTGGACTTGAATAGTGAGGGCACGCTCGGCTCTGGTGCTCGAAATAGTGCCCGCAGTCGGTCGCGAAGCTCACTATTCATCTCGGCTGTCCGAACCTGCATCAGCATGTGAGCACCGTGTAGAGACCAGCGCGTCTGCTGCTTCTTGACCATGCGTTTGGCAATCACGGAATTGACCGCCGACTCGGCAAGGCCACGCGAAGTCCGGCTTGATAGCGCTTTCCGTAATTCACGATCGCACTGCGGTTCGAACGAACGTAGGTGAGGAGCTGAGACCCGAGCTGTGGAGACGTACCATTGAGAGCTCGCCTTCTCCTTGCGAGACATTCAAGCTTGCCAAGAGCTGCTCCAGGTCGTGGATCGCGCGATCCCCGCGTCCGTGCCACAGACGCCACTTCACAGCTCTGATGTCCCTGCCGATGGTCGGAAGTATTTCAGCGAGACCAGACTGGGATCGGATCACGTGATCAGCGATCTGCTGCATGGGCTGGATCTTCATGGCGATGTGGAACCAGTCGATGATGTGGGTCGTCGGTTTCGGCATGGCGCGCGGAAGCCGCTTCAGGATTTCGGCGCCGTCCGAGATCACGGTGACGTCCCCAAAGCCGCAATACCCCTCTTCCCGAAGAGCGTGCAGCGCTCGATCGCGTATCGCAGGTTGGTCAGTGTTGGCGGTGACAAAGTAGCGACCGCCGACTTCCCCCGACCTCCGCGACCGCATCTGGCCACGACGAGTTCGAAGTTTCGCGCTGAATTGGGATCGGCGCTGCGAACGTGCGCCGTATCGATGCTGATGACGAACTCTTTGCGTCGATCGCCAGGAAGCTGCATTTCGAGCTGATGTCGTTCCTCCATCTGCATTTTCGCGCGCCAGGTTTCCTCAGTGATCTGGTCGTTGAGCCGCTCGCCGACTTTGATGGTCCGCTTTCGCACGGTCGCATGCGTCTCGGTCGGTTCGATGGGCAGGAATTCGGCGAGCACGCTGGCTCCCAGCCGGTACGGCATCATGCTTCCCAGTCGCGCCGTCAGTTCCATCAGCTCGGACGTGGCCCGATCCGGACAGATTTCCTTCAGCGGCGCGAACGCGGCTACCATTCCTGGGTGACAGTCCTGGCACAGCATCCAACGTGGATTGCGAACCTCCACAGTGCCAAGGACCGTTCGAATTCGGCGCATCGTGTAGTCATTGACCAGCCGAAACGTGTGGCAATCGGGGCAGACCCGGCGAAAAAGGGCATAGGTCACCGCCTCGTGGTTCACGACCGCGCTCTGCAGGGCCGCCATGATTTGCTTGCCGTCGTCGATCGACAGGCCAATATCACCGTCGAGCAAGCGTTCGTCGCTTTTCTCAATCGAACTTCTTGGCGACAGACTTCGCCAAGCGCGCTTTTCCCCTCGATCGAGATCGTCCACTCCATCGCGTCACTTTCTCCGCAACAAAAGCGATGGTGATGGACCAGCTGGTGCTAACAATTCGTGGCCGACCCCGGAGAAGTTACCGGCCTCGACAGCGGTGTCGGATCTGACGCTCGAGAAGCTGATCCTGAAAGAGGCGGCATCGGGAAACTTCTGAGCCCGCGGCAAGCATCGCTCGACCCAGCGCAAAGCCCCATGAACGGGCTGATGAAGAAGGTTGCCGATATCATCCGGCTTGCCTCACGCTACGGCCGCTATGGGTATCGCCGCATCACGGCGCTTCGGTCCGAGGGATGGACGGTAAATGCCAAAGTGTCGAGCGGATCTGGCGGCGGGAGGGGCTGAAGGTGGTCCCCCACAAACAACCCAGGAGAGGCCGGCTCTGGCTAATGACGGATCGTGCGTTCATCTTCGGCCCGAGCGCCTCAACCATGTCTGGTCCTATGGCTTCGTCGGGGGGCGAACATACAATGGCAGGAAGTTCCGCATGCTCAACATCATCGACGAGTTCACCCGGGAGTGCCTGGCGATCCGGGTCGACCGCAAGCTCAACTCCACCGACGTGCCACAACCCTCGTAACTGAAAAGTTTGCAACAGAGTCCTTTGAGCACGCCGGAAACAAAACTGTTGCCGAAATTTCTTAAAAATTAACCCAATGAACGCGCATTCTAAGAGATTATAGTCCACGTTTGTGGTGAGTGCCGCTCAAGTACAAGAGTCGGATCGGAAAGGAACCTTCTGATGTACATCCTAGAAACGCCGCGCCTGATTCTAAGGCCGCCGTCGCATAGCGACGAGCTTTTTCTACATGGGCTTCTTAGGGATCCGTTCGTGGTAAACGCCGTTGGGGAAGGTGTCTATCCGACGCTAGAGCAGTCGAAAGCCAAACTGCTTAAGTTTATCAAACATTGGCAGGACAATCGTTTCGGCTTTTGGATGGTGTTCGTCAAAGATGAAAGCCAAGCCAGAAGATTCGCCGGCTATTGTGGATTGTGGCGTGCTGGCACCTATCTGCCAGAAGATCCGAACACCGTGGCAATCGGAACTGCCCTCCACTTTGCCGCCTCCGGGGAGGGAATCGGCACCGAGGCCGGCAAGGCAGCACTCCGATTTGCTTTCGAGAACTTGAAGATTGACAAGGTTGCTGGATGTGTTCGTCCAACAAACACACGTTCATTGCGTAAAAATCGGAAACTCGGTTTTTGCTATGTAAAAGACATAATTTACAACAACAAGACGATGAAATATTTTGAAGCATCTCCCGTGACGGCTGTACTCTCGGAGGACTTACGTGTTTCAGCCTACACTGACCCGAAATAATTTCAAATGTTCCTCCGGGTCAGGCCTACCCATGCGCCCACGGCGCGCGAGTTCCTGAAGTTCGCCGGATCCTCCACGGCCGCAGCAAAGGCGGTGGCTGTGACGGTGCCGACACCGGGCACCGACATGAGCAGACGGCAGTGCTGGTCTTCACGAGCCATCGCGGCCACTTGCTTGCTCAGCTCTGCTATCTGGTATCGAATATCACTCCATGCCCGAAGCATTGGCACGACGATGCGCGCCAGCTTTGCTTCGCCCTGCAGAAGATCGTGAACGTTGCGCTCGAACACGCTGCCGGCGCCCTTGGGCACGACGAGGCCGAACGTCTTCATCAATCCGCGGATTTGGTTGGATATCTGCAAACGCATCTTTAGAAGCTGGCGCCGCGCGGTGATCAGCGTGCGGATCAGCATGCTGTCGAAACCTTTGACCCGAACCTCTCGGTAGAAGCCGACCTCGGCCAGATGTGCCAGGCCATCGGCATCGTTCGCATCGGTCTTGTTCGCGGCCATTTCGAGCGCGGCCTTGGCATGCCGCGCGTCGATGCAGATCACCGGCAGCCCCTCTGCCGTCAGCGCATGGTAGAACCACACCGACAGCGGCCCCGTCTCGAACACCACCCGCCGCACATCGGGTGCGCGCTTGCGGATCAGCGCCGCGAGCAGTTGCGGGTCGGACGCGCACTTGCCCGCCACATCCTTTTGCCGTCCTGCCGGATCAAAATTGCCGTGTCTTTCGTGGACACGTCGAGACCGATATACTGCTCCATGGCTGTCCTCCATTCGATGCCTGGGGCCGGTGTCCATCGTGAGCCCGTTCTTCATCCTATCGGGGGACAGCCAGCCGGCTAGAGCTCCGAACATCGCCGCCACAGCTTTGGTGGGCACCGCCCCCCGCGATTACGTCATGTTCGTGTATGGCGGAAGTTGCCAGAGCTGCCCAGCTCCACATCTGGAGCAACGACGTGAATCGGCAGGGGCCCGAAACCAAACCCCGCCTTGATCAGGCGCTTCACCTCTTCGAGATTGGTGAACTGTCCCACAATTTTCCCACCAACCTGCTCTTGCTTGCGCAATGCGGCCACAGAGCCAGAGCTCCTGAAAGCTCGTCGGTTTTGAAGGAAACGTAGTCGAGCTTCCTCATCTCATCGAAGCCGGAATTCGTCATCGGAAGAGCGGGTGGCTTGGTCCGCAGAAGAAGCCCAAATGCTCGATAAAGGAGAGTGTTTTCTAACCGCCTTAATGCACGGCGATAAGCTTTTGACGGCCTGAAGCGACGCTGTGGTCGCCGTTGCGGTGCTTTTCCACGCGCCCCGTCAGGCGCCGGGATTGCTCCGTCGTGATGGCAGGCGGGGGTTTGCAGGTTGCGGTCGACGGGTTCGTTTCGGGGCGTCTGCGCCCCATCGTTATGTCGCGAGTTGGGCGGATACGATCGAGGACGATGCGCAGAATGCGCTGGTCGGAGCAGGATGTCGGCAGGTGCAGGCGGATTTGCGTCTTCATCTCGACCACCCGCGCGGCGATCTTGATGAGGCGCAAACGCAGCGTGTCGAATTGGGCGACGGCAAACCTGGAACGCTTCGGCATCGCGGCGCGCAGGCCCCACATCATCCAGTAGGCATCGGCATGCAGGAAAAGCCGGAACTGGTTGGCCGTCGCTCTGGTGCAGGATGTGCGGTCGGCGGCGAGATGCGTCTTCCATGACTTGATGTGGTTCTCGGCCGCTCCGCGCCGGCAGTATAGGTCCGCGTAGAGCGCCTTGGCCTTGCCACCGGCCTGATTGGTGACGATGAAGCGGGTGTCAGTACCTTGGGCACCGACCTCGACGGGCGATGATGCGCTCCAGGCGGCTCTAACTGGCGGCGCCGTCAAAGAACTCCTTGAAGCGGCGGACCTTGTTCGTTTTCGCCGACGCCTCAAAACGCGCCAGCGTGCTGGCTTCCAGAGCCGCGACCTGCTTGCGCAGCATCGTGGTGGGCGCCAGCCCGAAGATGAAGTCGACATCGTTGGCGCGCCACCAGTCGATGACCGGTGGACTGCAATAATTTCCGTCGGCCCGGATCAGGATCCGTGTGTTCGGCCAGTTGCTCCGGATCGCCCACACCAGGCGGCGCAGGTGGGGGCGGATCTCAGCCCCGCTCGGCCGCTTGGCCGGCCGAAGAACCGCACCGACGAACCGGCCGTCGCCATCGAACACCACGATCGGCTGGAAGCCGTATTCGTCGTAGTGGGCGTTGAACAGGCGAAATTGCTGGCCGCCATGTACGGCATCAAAGGTGTCGTCAATGTCGAGCACGATCCGCTTCGGCACCTGCGGGAAGGAGGCGCAATAGAGGTCAACCATCGCCCGCCCCATGGCGACCAGCTCGCGCACGCCGGGCAGGTTCTCCAGCCGGCACATCGTCGATTGCGAGGCCAGATCCCGACCCGACGGCAGCGCATCCTGGGCCATCTTGAAGACCGGATCGGAGCGCCCGGTTGGCGTCGTTGCCATCCTCGTAGCCGGCGGCGATCATCTTCATGCGAAAGCCGATCACGTCGGCCAGGCTGTGGACGACCTGGTCCGGGCAGCGCGGATCGTCGATACAACGCGCCAGACGCTCGGCCACCCGCAGCCGCTTTTCCACCTCGGCCAAAGCCAGAACGCCGCTGTTGGCGACAGCAGCGCTCGTCGTAGTGAGCGTTGAAGAGCGACAGCTGCTGATGGCCATGAACGACATCGAGCGTATCGTCGAGGTCGAGCGTCACGCTCTCGGGCGGCGCGGCATAGCTCGACAGCCACAGATCGACCAGCACATCGCCAAGCCGGATGACGGTCTTGAGGTCGGGCAAGTTCTCAGGCGCGAGCATGTCGGCTGCGAGCACAGGTCGAGCCCGCTGTCGGGCAACCGTCCGCAGGCGAGCTTGAAGGCCGGGTCGGTGCGCAGCCGGTCGAGATCGTTGGCATCCTCGTAGCCGCAGGCGATCGCAAAGATGCGGGCGCGCAGGATGTCGCCATGGCGTGCCTCACCCGCTCCGGGTGACGCGGATCGTGGATCGCAGCCGCAAGCCGGTCGGCCAGTCGCAAACGCCGCTCGGCGGCGGCCAGAAGCATGACGCCGCCATCCGATGTGATGCGTCCGCCATCAAACGCTGCTGTGATTTTCTTGCGTCCGACGGCTGGAACACAACGGTGGCAACGTATCGTCGGTCATAGCGGGTGTGGCTCGCGAGATCTGGTGGTAGGGTTGGCTTCAGCAACCGAATCCTACGCCAAATCAACGCTTACGCTACATCCGCCAGCCTCTCCAACAGGCTGTCATGCATAAGACGGGCTAGTCCCCAAGCCCCTCCGCTGGAGCCACCCCGAACTTGGCAGGTCGCTTTCTTGCCCAAAGCTGCGGCATATCGCGGTCCCACCGTGACCGGTACGCCGTGTCTTTGAGTGCCATGAGCATCATTATTCTCCAGTCGCCGAATCGGTGTGTGCCGCTGTGGGGGCTACGGCGCCTTTGCGGAAAGATAGATTTGCGCTGTTCGGAGTGTTTCTTCAATATCTGACAACAAAAGCGGCAGTTTCGGAGCAATATGCTTGTTGTTTTGTTCGATTGCCCGGAGAAACTCGTCGTCGTACACGGTCACATAGTTGAGTTTCATCAATGCGGCTTTCGAGAGTGCCGGGATCGTTGACGTATCTACTATGGTGCGCGGCTCTAATCGGAGAAGCGCGCTCTGGAGAATGGCTTGGTATTCATCATTGACATCGGCCCCTGTGATCACAACGATCGACCGTGGTTCGCGTGCGTGCCCAATCTCTGCCGGGCGCGTGAGCGCGACGTCTATGTCAGTCCAAGCGCGGAGATGTTTGCGAAGATTCTTGGGGTTCCGCG
Organism: Mesorhizobium sp. M0244; assembly: GCF_040321795.1. Lineage (NCBI taxonomy): Bacteria > Pseudomonadati > Pseudomonadota > Alphaproteobacteria > Hyphomicrobiales > Phyllobacteriaceae > Mesorhizobium > Mesorhizobium sp. M0244. The sequence goes on from NZ_JAMYSE010000080.1 coordinate 24,371, forward strand.
TTACGATTGCTGTAGAACGAAATCGCTCTCCCACACCACTTTTGATCAGCTCGCGAACCGGCATCCCCGCCCCGATCACGTAAAGGCGGTCGGGTAGCTCTTCATTCGGAAATCGATCAGCAATGATGTCTCGGATGATGTGATAGTAGTTGAACGATGCAATGAATCGCTGTCGCTCGCGCGATGCACGACCTATATCAATTGCCAGCCGTGCCATCCGGAAAATAGGAAGGTTTGGGTCAAGAAGTTCGATAGCTTTCGCGAGATTATTGCTGATATAATTATCGCCAAGAACCTGGGAACGAGCGCCGGACGCAATCTCGGCAAGGCGCTGAATAATAGTGGCCGCACCTTCAATTCGTTCAGCTGAAAAGCCAGAAAATATCGTGCTATCGATATTTCTCAGTGCGTGCTCCTGACCATAGACCTCAACTCGCAAGCAGGATGCGACCAGGAGAACTCCGCTTCTTGCAAGATCGTTCGCAATTGGTTTGATCTTAGCCGAATGCCGCCCCATTGCGAAAGGCGAGGACATCTGGTGATCAACATAATGGCCAAGGAACTCGCTCATCGTTTCCTCCTGAGGTTGATTGAACGCCTTTGAGGGCGGCAGGTGTTTTGAGTACAAGGTCTTGCACCGAACCTCCCGTCGCCGCGAGATACTCCTTCCCTCGTCCATCGATCGGGCAGCTACGACCATGACGATCCGGTCGGCAGCTGCTTCTTCGCACCGAAGCTCGCAAACCTCGTGCCAATTGGCGGATCGAGCCGAAGAAGAATATTCTTCCGTGAAGAGTGCGGCAGGACGCCAGGCCGCACCGTACCGGGGTCGCGGACTCGACGAACCCGACGGTGGTGTCGGGGACCCGACGTTTTGTAAGGGAGCATAAGAGTTCGTGGGTCAGTCCATCAGCAGTCCATCGGCGCTGAGTTCTGTTGAGGGGACGGACGGCACCATCGACGTTTTTCCGCCAGCTCAAGCGCAAATGCTTTTGAGTATCCCAGACGCCGGATCTGAGCGGCTACTATTGTGTGGCCGATGAGATGGCACATGTGTGCAGAGCCAAGCTGCGCAAGCCCGTCCATTTTTCCCCATGTGCGCCAATCGGCCCGCTTGGACTCGTTTCGTTCGGTTTGCTCCAGGCGGCGCGGCGCAGGTCGGTTTGAGGTACGCCTTCGCCGTGCATCTGTTGGAGGCCGGTGCCGACGTGCGCACCATTCAACTGCTGCTCGGTCACAGGAGTCTCGCGACCACCGCCCCGTACCTGCGGATTGTCACCAACAACGCGTGCGCCACGTCGACCCCTTCGAGCTCTTGCCGCGTTCGGCGCCCACCGTGCCGCCGCCTGCCAAGCCGCAATACTTCTGAGCGGTCGCGGCAATGGCCCGCTCGGGCCCGGAAGTGGCGGATATCTTCCGCTGCTACGGCGAAGCCTATCGCGCACAGCATGATGCGTCGCTGTTGACCGCCCAGCACCGCGTCATGACGGGGATCGAATCGATCGCCTCGAGCAGGAGCGCGAAGAGAAGCTTCGGCTCCTGGATGCCGAGTTCAAGCTTAAGAAGCGGGCGATCCAGAAGGCGACCGACACCGAGCAAAAAGAGATTCTCGGCGACGCGTCCATTGGCGACCAAAGTGCGGTAAACCAGAACGACGGCTGCACTTAAATGTGAGATTGCGCCCAGCTCGCTCAACCGCTGCACCTAATCATGAGAAATCGCAGCGTGTTCAGCACGACCCGCTGCTCGCGGTACGAGCCGGCGAGAATGTTATGTACTTCATCGATCACCAGGACCTGGACGCCAACCGTTTTCAGAAGCCGCAACGCCGCCTGCTCCATCTGCACGATGTCGGCGCGGGGTGCCTGTGGCGCGCCAAGTGCAGCCAGGATCTCGGCATATAGACGGCGCTCACCTGGCTTCCCCGTCATCTCGATTGCCAGAACCGGCATAGCCTGAACGCCGGTCGTCGGATCAAAGCGGGAGGGGTTATTGTCGCAGAATTTTTCCATGATCATCGTCTTGCCCATACCACTGTCGCCGTAGATGGCGACCGAGGGCATGCGCGTGCCGCGCGGATGGCCGACCAGCAGGTTGAGACGATCGAGTGCCTGCTTGGCGCGCGGATAAAAAATCCATCGGCGAGCCTGAAGCGCGCGAACTCGGACAATATCGGGCTCGCCGAGGAGGTCTTTGGCCGCCTGCGTCAGATGGACGTTATCCGTGCTCAAAGGGGCTCAATCCAAATTCTTCGACGGAGGGAACAGGTTTGCTTGAATCGACGCCACGAAGCGAGCCCACTTCATCGTCATCCACATTCGTTTTCGCAAGCCGGCGCCCTTGTGTCTTGTTTTTCGCCTGCTCGATCAGTTCGCGCTGCGAGAGCGCAGTGCGAATAAGGACGTGCATGTCAATTTCGCGTTTGCCCGGAGCGTTAAGTTTGCGTCGGGCAGCCTGCGCCTCCCACAACGTAATGGGCGCGAGTGTCACATCGGCATAGCGAGCCTCAACAAAGCTGCCTGAGGACCGCTTAACAAAGATGCGCGACAGATCGCGGGGATCGTATTTCACAATCAGGCGGGCCTTGGTTCGTCCAATATCGGCGGCCAGGGCGGGCGACCAGTAGCGGATGTTGAAAAGATGGATGCCGGTCGGGCGCAACGTTCTCTCTGCCTCCGGCAGGAAGGAGATCCAGAACTGCATACGATCGTTCGGCAGGCGCAACACCAACTCACTCTCCTGCTGTCGCCAGACCGCAATCGGTGGCCGACGGAGTGCGCCATGGATAGCATGATGGTATTGCCCAACGATCTCGAGTGCGATGTAGCGCTCAAGCTCTCGAAGCGTCAGTGTCGCATGGCGTTTGGCATCATACTGGCGCCGTTCCTCGATGTTGCTTGAGGTCGATCCTGGCAGCAGATGAACCGCGCCCATCTGCGTGCCGATCAACCGTTCGATGTGGCCGCCGAAATGAGGCGTCCCCGGCGGACGCCAATCGATCTTTATGCCGTTGTCCCGGCAAGCACGTTCGAATGCATGACTTCGAAAGTCCGCGCCGTTGTCGACATGTATCGTTCCCGGCAAACCGGCCACTAGCCACGCTTCATGGATACCCCCTCTCCTGCAACCATTGGGTTTTGTCGAATACTGAGTGCAGTATGCATAGGCTTGTCGATAATCGCGACGGCGCCTCCATGGTCAGATAGAGGCCCGTCACCATCCGAGAAAAGATGTCCAACGCAAGTGTCAGCCACGGCCGTCCGAGCGGCAGACGCGTTTCTTCGTCGACAACGAATACGTCAACTTTGGTATGATCGATTTGCACAAGTTCGAGCGGCCGCGACGCCGAAAGGGCACCTGGCGTGGCCGTTGTAGCTTTGACGACCTCGCTCTCGCCGCGCTTACGCCCCCTCACCCGTAGATCGACTTCTTCAACCCGGGATTTGATGGTGCGCCAGTTTGGTGGAGCAAGGCCGGCCGCTGCGCAGGCGATTTGGACCTGGCGAACCAACTGCGCGAAGGACGGGCGTGTCGGCTTGAGATAAAAGCCTTCAATCGTTCGTCGCACGAGAGCTTCTCGATCTTTGTCGAGGGCACGATGTCCCTGGCGCCGACCGCGCTTGCGGTCCATCAGCGAACTTACAGTGCCACCTGCTCGAAACAGCTTGATCATCCTGTAGAGAGTGGGCCCGGCTGAGGTCCAGTTCCCACGCCAGATCCGCTACAGCCTGACCGCTCAGGCTTTTTGGATAGCGCTCCACGAACTTGCGGATTGCCTCTTCGCGCCGGCACGCCTCGTTCCAACGGGTTCGCTCCCCGTAATCATTGGTGTCGTCGCCCATGCTGCCCGCGAACAATTCAAACTAGATGTTTGATCCCAGACTTTGATGGGGCATCCTTACCTTCCGAATCAAAGGATGCGCTATGGGCCAAGTTCTGCATGGGAGCGCCACAACGACAGAGGCGGTCCGTCGAGCGATACAGCATAGTCAAGAGAGCCTGAGGACGCTGGCCAAGCGCTACGGGATCAACCAGAAGACGGTTGCAAAGTGGAAGAGGCGAGCTTCGGTCGCCGATCTGCCGACTGGTCCGAAGGAACCGAGATCGACGGTGCTCTCGATTGAGGAGGAGGCGGTCATTGTCGCTTTCCGCCGCTACACGCTGCTGCCGCTCGACGACTGCCTCTATGCGCTTCAGGCGACCATCCCGCACCTGACACGGTCTTCATTGCATCGCTGCCTGCAACGCCATGGCATCGGCCGGCTCCCGCATGTCGAGGGCGACAAACCGGCGAAGAGGAAATTCAAGAGCTACCCGATCGGCTACTTCCACATCGACATTGCCGAGGTCAGGACCGAGCAGGGCAAACTGCACATGTTCGTCGCTATCGACCGCACCTCGAAGTTCGCCTTCGTCGAGTTGCACGAGAAGGCCCCCACCGCCGTCTCTAAAGAGTTCCTGCTCCGGCTGATCGCGGCCGTGCCCTACAAGATTCACACCGTGCTTACCGACAACGGCATCCAGTTCACCACCCCCGGTGCCGGTGGCTCGGCGGTGCCGCTGATCAAGGAGGCAATCGCCAATGGCGAGATCTTCCGCGCTCACGCTTTCGAATACGCTTGCGCCAGGAACGACATCGAGCACCGCACGACCAAGGCAAGGCATCCGTGGACCACTGATGTGATCGACAAGAGCCTTTTTGATAAATCTGCGCTATTCTCCTGTCGCGCACGGACGACCGCGTGGCGAAGAGCAGGGTCCGA